>CAXTJC010000301.1:0-4675 GCA_964244225.1 uncultured Acidobacteriaceae bacterium | reverse complement strand
GGCGCCGGCGCTGTCGGTGATCTCGGCGCCGTAGCCGGCGGGGCCGGGGTTGCCGCGGGCCCCGCCGTCGCAGTGGGCGGTGATCCAGGGGGCGCCGTCTGCTGACGGAGTGGCGGGGGCGAAGAGGCTGGGGGTGCGGGGTTCGGTCACTTGGGAAGTGTAGACGGTGGAGGGATTCGGTGGTGGAGCTGCTGTGCATCGTGGTTAAGAGCGAAATACGGGGGTTCTTCGCTGCGCTCAGAATGACAAGATGAAAGGCGGGTGGTCGAACGATTGGCGATGGCAGGTTCAGGCGTTCCCGGTAGAGAAGCAGGTTCCTCCGCTGCGCTCCGCTTCGGTCGGAATGACAACTACAAAAAAGAGAAGCAGGTTCCTCCACTGCGCTTCGCTTCGGTCGGAATGACAACAAGAGAGTGGATGCCTTGCAGACGCGCTTACCTTTCCGCATGGTGGGGGTCTATCAGGCAGACGTTTTTTCTCACTCCGGAGTGAGGTAAGGGCATGGCGGCAGAGGCGATTGGGCTCGATTCGGGCATGAGTGTCGGCGGGACGCTGTCGACGGGGTTCGGGGTTGCGCCGGTGCGGCGGCAGACGGGGTTGTCCCGGGCCGGTGCGGGCGCGATGGAGATAGGGGCTGCGGCGGTAGAATCAAGGCCAGAGATGGCCAAGGCAGCGGCACAGACGGGGACGCGGGGGCGGCTGACACCGGCGCAGATGGAGGCGCGTGCGCAGCAGCGGACCGAGGACGATGAGCTGATCCGCGAGGCGCAGCGTGGGCAGCGGTCTGCCTTCGACACGCTGGTGCGGCGGTATGACCAGAGCGTGCTGCGGCTGGCGCTGCATCTGCTGGGCAACGAGCAGGATGCGCAGGATGTGTATCAGGAGGCCTTCCTGAAGGCGTACCGGCACCTGGGGAACTTTCGGTTTGAGTGCTCGTTTTACACGTGGCTTTACAGGATTGTGACGAACCTTTGCCTGGACCAGATGCGACGGCGCAAGAGCCGGCGCGAGGATCCGGCAACGGCGATGGATGCGGCCGGCGACGAGATCGACGTGATGGCGAATGTGCGGGACGAGCGATCGATGGCGGACCCGGCGAAGGAGCTGGACCGGCAGGTGCTGGCGCAGGGGATTGCCGCTGCGCTTGAGACGCTGACGCCACGCGAGCGGACGGTGTTTGAGCTGAAGCACTACCAGGGATTGAAGCTGCGGACGATTGGCGAGATGCTGAGCACGACCGAGGAGACGGCGAAGAATACGCTGTTTCGGGCGACGCGGAAGCTGAGGGCGAATCTGGCGGGGATGAGGACGTGAGTGCGTTGTCCGTTCTACGTTGTTCGTTTTGGAACTTAGAACGGACAACGAAGAACGTAGAACTATCACTGGGAGAGGTGGGCGGACGACCTGCCCTCTCATGCGGGATGAGGCGAACTTTTTGAGGCTGGTCGAGGTAGTGCGATGAAGTGCGAGATGGCGCAGGAACAGATCGTGATGTGGACGTATGGCGAGCTCGACGATGAGCTGGCGATTGGCCTCGAGCGGCACTTGGCGGAGTGTGCGGCGTGCCGGGAGGAGATGCTGGCGATGCGTGGGCTCGAGGATGGGCTGAGCCTGCTGCCGGTGGTGGAGCCCTCGCCGAACCTGGTGGCGCAGAGTCGGATGCAGTTGGATGAGGCTCTCGATCACGAGAGTCCGCACGAATTTCTGACGCGGCTGCGAGCGAACATCTTCCGGTGGACGGGATTTGTGCAGGGCGCGCCGGCGCTGGCGGTGCTGCTGGTGGGCGTCGGATTTTTGAGTGGGGACTTTGCGTTGCGCTACCGGATCGCGCACCAGCCGCGGCCGATGACGGCGGTGACAGTGGCTAGCCCGACCGAGGGCGCGATCGCGAATGTGAGCGGGATTGTACAGACACCGAACTCCGAGCTGGTGCAGGTGAAGTACAACCGTGTGGTGCCGGAGATGATGCAGGGATCGCTGGACGATCCGCAGATCCGCCAGCTGCTGATGATGGGCATGCGCGAGGGAACCAACGAGGGCGTGCGGACGGACTCAGTGGCGCTGCTGGCCGGAGAGTGCCGGCAAGGCCATAAGTGCGACCAGACCGAAGATGGCAAGGGAGTTCGGAGCGCGCTGATGGTGAGCCTGCGCTACGACAAGGACGCGGGCGTGCGGATGAAGGCGCTTGAGGGTCTGTCGCGCTATGTGGATAAGGACCAGCGGGTGCGGGATGCGGTGCTGGAGTCGCTGATGCATGACGCGAGTGCGTCGGTGCGGAAGCAGGCGATTGCGCTGTTGGTGCCGGTGCAGACGGACTCCAGCGTGCGGCAGGTGCTGCGGACGGTGTCGACGCAGGACGAGAACCCGTATATCCGCACGGCGAGCTACCAGGCTTTGCAGGGCGCGGCTGACATTCAGTAGGTTCTATGCCGGGCAGGAATCAGGCCGGCAGAGGTTGAGGCAATGAGACGTCAGGTGTTGGTTGCGGTACTGGTGGTGTCGGTTGCGGTGGGCGCGGCGACACGGGTGTGGGCCTCGCCCGGGAAGATGGGGGGCGGCAGAAGCGCGCAGGGCTACCTGGGTGTGGATGTGCGCGACCTGACGGATGACGAGCTGAACGCGTTGAAGATCAAGGATGTGCGCGGCGCGGAGATTACGCGACTCGACCACGACGGGCCAGCGTGCAAGGCGGGTGTGCGCGAACATGATGTGGTGCTGCAGATGGACGGCCGGGCGGTGGAAGGGCAGGAGCAGTTTCGGCGGATGCTGCGCGACGCACCGGCGGGCCGGGTGGTGGCGCTGGTCGTGCTGCGGGATGGCCAGCAGCAGACGCTGAAGGCGACGATGGCGAACCGGGAAGAGGTGGAGCGGCAGGCGTGGGACCAGCACATTACGGTTGTGGATCCCGATGGGACGGCGCCGCCGCCGCCTGCGGGGCCGGGTGGACATGTACGGAGTGGGTTGGGTTTTCTGCATGGAGGCTCGGCTACGGCGGAGCCGGGTGCGGGAAGAAGCCGCAGCTTTCTGGGAACGATGCTGGGGGTTCCGTATATCGGTGCGGTGGTGGAGCCGGTGGGGCCGCAGTTGGGGGAGTTCTTTGGCGTCCCGAGCGGAATGGGGCTGCTGGTGAAGAGCGTGGATGCGAACTCGCCGGCGGCGACGGCGGGGATGCGAGCGGGCGATGTCGTGATCAAGGCGAATCAGATGACGATGACGACCGAGAATGACTGGACGAAGTCGGTGCATGAGAACAAGGGCCGGGCAATGCCGGTGCTGGTGCTGCGCGAGAAGAAGGAGCAGACGCTGGTGTTGACGCCGGATGCGAAGCGGAAGGCGTCTGTGCAGATGCCGGGTGGGGATGGGGTGGATGAGGCGCGGCTGGCGGGGATGGATCTGCTGTAAGCGGTGGGTGTAGGTGTACGACGCTGCGCTCCGTTTGTGTAAAGCGAAATAGGGGGGTTCTTCGCTGCGCTCAGAATGACAAGCAAAAGCAAAAGCGAGAAGCAGGTTCTTCGCTGCGCTCAGAATGACAACTATGAGATGAATGACAACCAAAAGATAGATGACAACTGAGGGATGAATGACAACTAGAGAGATCTGGATGGAACTGCGAATGCCGGTTTTGTGTTTCCTGCCGATGAGGTAAGTTGGGTCGTACACAGGTTCATTGGACCGGCCTGATCGGGGAGAGTGGATGCGAGTTGCGGAGATGCGGGGCGTGGTCGTGCGGTCGGTGGCTGCTGGGGCGATGGGTTCGCTGGCTCTAAGTGCCGCAGGAGCGCAGGTAGTGCCGGCGGCGGTGAAGGCTGCGGAGCAGGGGATCGATGCGGAGCGGATACGGGCGCATGTGCGGTTTCTGGCGGATGATCTGCTGGAGGGGCGCGGGCCGGGGCTGCGCGGGGCGGAGATTGCCGCAAAGTACATGGCGACGCAGTTTGCGCTGGACGGACTGAAGCCGGGCGGGGATAACGGGACGTATCTGCAGCAGGTGAAGTTTGTGGGGATGAAGGTGGCGGCGGGGAAGGCGAGCTATGCGCTCGAACCGAAGGGCGGGGCGGCGATTCCGCTGGTGTATGGCGACGACTACACGGTGAGCGATCAGGCGCTGGGCGCGGTTGCGGACTTCAATGTGCCGATCGTGTTTGTGGGGTATGGGGTGAAGGCGCCGGAGTTTGGTTGGGACGACTATGCGGGCGTGGATGTGAAGGGCAAGGTGGTGCTGTGCATCGTGGGCGATCCGCCGTCGGACGATCCGAAGTTCTTTGGCGGCAAGGCGCTGACGTACTACGGGCGGTGGACGTACAAGTTTGAAGAGGCGGCCCGGCAGGGGGCGATAGGCGCGCTGATTATTCATCGGACGGACCTGGCGAGCTATGGCTGGGACGTGGTGAAGAACTCGAATACGAGCGAGAAGACGTATCTGGCGGAGGACAAGAATCCGAAGCTGGAGGCGGCGAGCTGGGTGCAGCTGGATGTGGCAAAGAAGCTGTTTGCGGCGGCGGGTAAGGACGTGACGGCGGAGATGGAGGCGGCGGGAAAGAAGGGCTTCAAGGCGGAGGCACTGCCGGTGAACCTGAAGGCGCATGTTGAGAGTGTGGTGCGGCCGTTTGAGAGTGCGAACGTGGTGGGGATATTGCCGGGGGCGGATGGCGGCAAGGGGCAGGCAGTGATGTAC
>CAXTJC010000300.1:0-4717 GCA_964244225.1 uncultured Acidobacteriaceae bacterium | reverse complement strand
TGCGCCGCTATCTCCAGTCCATCAATCTGACAGTTGCAATCATGCTCTCGCTCGTCACCGCCAATCTGGTCAACCTCGTCGCTGACTGGGCGCTGCTCTTTGGCCATCTGGGCGCGCCGCGGCTCGGCCTCGCCGGCTCAGGCTGGGCGACCGGCATCGTGCGGCTCTACATGCTGGGCATCCTCATCTTTGCCTTCATCCGCCAGCTCCGGCGCGATCGTCTTCGGCTCACGGCGCGCATGTTCCTCCCCAGCGCCGAGCCGCTGCGAATGCTGATCCGGCTGGGCTGGGCGCCTGCTATCCAGCAACTCGCCGACCTCGGCGTCTCCACCGTGCAGACGCTGCTCTGCGGCCGCCTGGGAGCAGTCGCTCTCGCCATCAATCAGGTGGTTCTTGACGTAAGCGCCCTCGTCTACATGGTTCCGCTGGGCATCGGCCAGGGCGCGACCGCCGTTCGCGTGGGCCAGAGCGTCGGTGCGGGCCACCGCCCCGGCGTAGGCTTCGCGACGCGCGCCGGCAGCTGGATCTCGGTCCTCTTCACCGGTGCCGCCGCTCTCTGCTTCCTGCTCATTCCCCGGCAGTTAGCGTCGATCTATACGGTCGATCCATCGGTCATCGCCGCCAGCGTCGCCATCTTCGCCATTGCCGCCTGCTATCAGCCCTTTGACGCCTGGGAGGCATGCCTCTCCGGCAGCCTGCGCGGTCTAGGCGATACCCGCACACCCATGCTTGCAGGGGTTCTCTGGTCCTGGGTGATCGGTCTGCCGCTTACCTGGTGGCTGGCCCTGCACACCCCGCTCGGCCTCTACGGGCTCTGGATCGGCCGTGCCATCCCAGCCATCTGCACTGCCATCAACGTCGCTCTGGTATGGCGATCCCGCTTCGACGCCCTCTACCCGCCGCGCAGCCTGCCTCCGAAGAGCCAGGCCGGGGCCGGCCTGCATCTGCCTCGTCTGGCCTGAGCGGCCCGGCGGCAGGGTATTCCTTAGCTGAGCGCCGTCTGCGCGAACTTCCTCACCATCGCCAGCAGCAGCCGGCGATCGCTGTCCCCCAGGTTAGCCGAGTAGCGCTGCACCTGCGTCAGAAAGCGAATCTCCTCTTCCCCCAGGTTCAGCCCGCTCATCTCCCGGCCGACCGTCTCCTCGGCGAAAAACTCCGAGAGCTGTAGATCGAGCGCCTTTGCGATCTTCTGCAGCGTCTCGAGCGACGGAACCGTGTGGCCGTTCTCCACCCGCGACAGATAACACCGCAGCAGCCCGGTCTTCTTCTCGATATCTCCCTGCGACATTCCCTTCTGCAGGCGATATCCGCGGATCGTCGTTCCGATGTTCATCGAGATTGGCTGGGGGGCCGGTGGAAGCGCCGCTAAGGGAAATGTTTGCATGTCTGCCATGAGCCGTAACTTACCCAGCCCGGACGGGTCGGTCAATGACTATCTTGGGGGATTTCTGACCTCGAACCAGCCGAGGTTCGCCTGCAAACGGATACCGGCAAACCTTCATCCTTTACTTGAAGCCGGGAGCGGGGTGGAACCACACTCGCCAGTAACCATCTCGTTCCGGGTGCTGCATCAAGAACTACGCCATATGCATCCCGCCATTCACATCTAGCGTGTGGCCGGTGATGTAGCCGGCCTCATCGGACGCAAGAAAGCGCACCGCATGCGCTACCTCCATCTCGCTCCCAGCGCGACCCAGCGGAACAAACGAAAGCATCCCCGACCGCTGCTCCTCGTTGAGGACAGCGGTCATGGCTGTCTCGATATACCCCGGCGCAACCGCGTTTACCGTGATCGTCCGGCTGGCCAGCTCCCGTGCCAGGCTCTTCGTCAGCCCGATCAGGCCTGCCTTCGACGCCGCATAGTTCGCCTGTCCCGCCTGTCCCATCTCGCCGACCACGGAGGTCACATTGATAATGCGTCCCCAGCGCAGCTTCAGCATCTGCGGCAGCAGCGCCTGCGTCAGCAGAAAGGCTCCCGTCAGATTGGTCGAGAGCACGTCATCCCAATCCGTGCGCCTCATCCGCATCGCCAGCCCGTCCCGCGTGATGCCGGCGTTATTCAGCAGAATCTCGACCTTGCCGAACCGCCCCAGCACCGCCTTCGCGCACGCCTTGATCGAGCTCTCATCGCCAATATCGAGCGAAAACGTCTCCGCGGCTCCGCCCGCTCCGTGAATCTCCTCCGCCACGCCAGCCAGCTTCTCCGCGTTCCGCGCCGCCAGCGCCACCACAGCGCCCCCGCGAGCGAGCTCCAGGGCGCACGCCCGGCCAATCCCCTGGGAGGCGCCGGTCACCAGCGCAACCCGTCCTGCCACTGTACTCATAAAGCTCTCTCCCTCAACGCCGCCGCTATCTGTCCGCGCAGACGTTCAACCCGTTGAGTATACGAGGCTTTATGGTTGGGGCGGCCACACCGCTCCCTGCTTGTCCTCCCGGCGCAGCCCCCAGATCGTCACCTCGAGCTCCTTCGAGAAGTACAGCACCGGAGCCCGGTCAGGCAGCGTAAAGCCAAAGTCCGCCGGCAGATCGTTGCGGAGAAACTCAGCCTCGGCCGGCTGCAGTGGCCATTGCTGGTGATCGATCTCGCCCACCAGCAGGTGGCCGCCCGGCGAGGTCGTAAACAGGCAGTACCGCTCCGTCAGAAAGCTGGCCAGATCGCCCGACTCGCTCCGCCGCACCGGGCCGATCGGTCGATATCGCACCTGCACCTCCGCCGGGCGCGCGCGCGGCAGCCACCGCCGGCTCCGGTAGAGCATGCCGCCGTCCGGCAGCATCTCGCGCGACATCGTCGCCGGAAAGTACGGCAGAAAAAACAACACACGCGCCCCCAGCACCGCCAGCGTGCTGCCCGCATCAAGCGAAAAGAAGAAAATCCCGGGCTGCCCGGTTCGCCTGGACCGCACATACGTCCGCAGGTTGAGCTCCGGAAAGCTGCGCGTCCCCGGAAACCAGACCGTCCGCTCCCCCACCGCGCGGACCCGCACACGGTCCATCCAGAAGGGAATCACGCCGAGCCACGCCTGCCCGTCGTACAGGTCGGCCTCCAACCCCGGTGGCAGGCACTTCGCCAAAGCCTCCGGAGCGATCGGCCAATGCGCGAACAGCAGATCGTTCCATCGCTGCGCCATGCGCCACGGCCCGGCAGGTCGCGGATACGGCCGATGAGCGGTGTGGTCAAGAGCGAACATGTCTTTTATAGATGCCCGCATTTGCTTGAAGCCCGGCAGCATAGATGAGGATCGTTGAAAAGGAAGAGCTTGGAATTTTGTCCCCTGATTCCCACCTGATTCCCAGACCAAGCTCTTGCCTCCTCAGGTAGCCTTGAGGCCATGCCAACACTGGAGCACCAGAGGCCGCTTGCCAACGAGCCGGTTCAGCCAGAAGGGAAGAGCGGATCGGACCAGCTGTCCGCTCCCGCCGCAATCCCCTCGCGGGGCCTTGCGGAGCACTCTCCCGCCACCGAGGTCTACGCGATCCACGGCGCGGATCCCGAGGTGCTGGCCTATGCCATGGCCAAGTACTCCCGTTCGTCGCTCAGCATGAAGCAGTCGCTCGCGGAGATCAGTGCCACCCGCGCCGAGCAGTTCCTCAACACCTTCTACTTTCAATACGGCCACCGCTCCATCGCCGATCTCGCGCACATCCCCTTCGCCATCGAGCGCCTCTCACTCCTCGCCGCGATCGATCTGGTCGATGAGCAGCGCTGGGACGGCCAGGAGCGCTCCACGCGCTACCAGAACTTCCAGAGCTCCGGCTGGTTCACGCCCGATCTCGGCCCCGACACCCCGGCGTTCACCGCCGCCATCGAGCAACTCTTCCTTGCCTATGAGACCGTCGGCGCCGGCATGTTCGAGGCCCTCCGCCGCGCCGTTCCTCGCCCGGAGGCGATGAAGCCTGACGCCTACGACCGCACACTCAAAGCTCGCGCCTTCGACGTCGCGCGCTACCTGCTTCCACTGGCGACCAACACCTCGCTCGGCCAGATCGTCAACGCCCGCACCCTCGAGACGCAGGTCTCGCGCCTGCTGACAAGTGAGTTCGCGGAGATCCGAGGCCTCGGCGAGCAGCTGCGCGCCGCCGCCGCCGGTCCGGCATGGAACGTCCAAGAGGCCACCGCGGCAACGCTGATCGCCGATCTCCACGCCTCGGCCGACCCCCACGCCCGCACGGCGGCGGAGCATCTCGAGCGGCCTGTCGCCACCGCGCCCACCCTGGTCAAGTACGCCCAGGCCAGTGACTATCAGGCTCGAACGCGAGCGTCACTCGCGCAGGCCGCGGCCGAGCTGATGGCCGGCCAGCCGATCGCCCCGGCGCCCCTCGTCGATTTGATCGAAGAGGGCGAGCCGCTTGAGATCGAGCTCGCCACCTCCTTGCTCTATCCGAACTGCCACTATCCCTACCGCCAGCTGCGGGATGCTGTCGCGGCTCTGCCCGAGGCCCGCCGCACCGAACTCATCCGTCTCGCCGCCGAGCATCGCGGCCGCCACGATGAGCTCCTCCGCGGCTTCTCCGCCGGAGCCGCCCTGCGATTCGACATCCTCATGGACATCGGTGGCTTCCGCGATATGCACCGGCATCGCCGCTGCATCCAGCTCCTGCAGCCCTACACGGATCTGCACGGCTACGAGGAGCCGGTCTGCCCCGGCCAGCCCACCCTCGCCGAGGCCGGCCTCGAAGCCGGCTACCGCGCCGCCATGGAGTCCGCGCTCGCCGGCTA
>CAXTJC010000299.1:0-4733 GCA_964244225.1 uncultured Acidobacteriaceae bacterium | reverse complement strand
ACCGCACCCAGGCCGACATCGAGAAGCGCCGCGCCGACCGCTGGAACTTCCTCTTTATCGCCGGCATGTGGTTTCAGGATCTCTTCAACTATGACTTCCGCCGCACCGAGCAGTGCATCATCCCGTACGCCACGCAGGAGGGTGAAATCTCCTTCTGCGCCTACAACACCGGCGTGGGCTGGCGCAACATCATCGAGAAGATGCACATGACCTCCAGCCTCACCAAGTGGTACGAGGAGCACGGCCGTCACGAGATCTTTGCCGGCGGCAAGAAGGTCGGTCTTGAGAAGGAGGCGAAGTACGATCTCGTCCTCAACGATGAGCACGTCAACGCCGCCGCTAACGACACGCATGATAAGTCAGGCGTCGCCAAGAACGCCCGCGAAGAAAAGATCCGCGCACGCGATGCAAAGATCAAGCAGGACGCCGAAAACGCCCGCATGGCCAAGCTCTATCGCAAGGAGATCCTCCAGGAACCCGACCTCCCCGGCGGCTTCGTCGCCATCGGCGAGATCGGTGGTCTAGGATCTATGGGCGGCATCAAGCCCGCGGTACCCGCGCCTACTTCCAACGTTGAAGTAGTCAACACCATCAGGGACGAAGAGACCGTAGCCGGCGATTAGGTCTCATGTATAGTCGCACTTTGTTTAGCAACGAAGAAAGGCCGCCAGTAATGGCGGCCTTCTCTAATTAATGGCTATATTGAGAGAATGAATGATGTAGCTACAAGTGTCTCGGATGAAAGCACTCTGATTCGAGCATGGGGAGAATCTTGGTCTCGTCGTGCGATCGACTGGAAATCTGGGAAAATCAAAGCAGAAAGGCGACATTTTAGAAAATTTGGCAAGGAGCAATACGTGGATATCTGGAAGCAACGCGGAATTTATGCGCTGGAGAAGGATTTTAAGATTGTGTATGTCGGCCAGGCAAACGACCGTGACTTAGGGCAGCGACTACGGGAGCACACTGCAGACCATTTACGACAACGGTGGGACACCTTCTCCTGGTACGGATTACTCCCAATGGATTCTGCAGGAACGCTGCTGGACTACACATCTCAGGAAGTAGATAAGACGTCTATCATCCGTACGTTGGAGTTGGTAGGCATTCTCATGTCAGATGCACCGCTCAATAGGTCACGAGGAAAAGTGCCAGGAGCTGAGAAAATGGTACAGCATGCTTATCGGAAGATTAGAGACGTTCATGGTCTGCTTGAAGATGTCTTAGAAGAGCTGGACGTACTCAAGAAGAAGCTGGATAGAACGACTTAGAATTCCACCAACGTCACCCCAAGCCGCTCGAAGTGTTTCCGATTTAACGTGGCAAGAGCCAAGTCATTGACCATGGCGGTAGCCCAATCAAGGCGTCCATTGACTCCATCTGCCATCCATCCTTGCGCGATCGAGCAAGGATTCTGCCACACAGATCGGCTACATGCTTCTCTACCGGGATAATTCGGTCTTCAAATCGCTTCGGCAGTAAGTCTACGAGCCAATGCTCGAAGCGGTCCTGATTTTTACCCTGCATGGCGAGTTCAACACCGACGCGCAGCTCGAGAAGTGTTGCTACGCTGAGAAACAGGTCGTCCTCATCCTGCGCAACAATCCATCTCTCTACCTGTTCATGAGGTCGCTCTTTCATAAGCTGCGAGATGACATCTGTGTCCAGAAGATATCTCAAAACTTGACCGGTCGAGGGTCGAGTCGCACTCGTCCTACCTTCAAGCCGGATCCCCGCAAAGGTGATCGTCGAAAGAAGTCCAGAATGCTTCCCTCAGGGGCGCCCGAACCATACTCCTGCTTCCACTCCTCGATCGAGATCACAACAGCAAAGGGCTTGCCGTTGCGCGTGATCTCCTGTGGACCTCGTTGCTGCGCCTCATCCAGCATCTCGCTGAATTTTGCTTTCGCATCCGCCACTCCCCAACTTGCCATAGCGACTCCTCTTAGAAAAACATAGTCATGTATGACCTATGTAGTCAAAGCCGCAAATCGGGCCGGTATTTTCGTCGGCGGACCGATCCTTTGCCAATCACCTCATACATTTGCAGGACTGTCACAGGCCCCGCATAAGCTTCAGGACAGAGGGGTCTCATGCTGCAAGGTCAGGTTCGTCTCCGTCCCCAACGAAACAGCTCGCAGGCGCATCCGGGCATCTTCCCGCTCTCTTCCCTGACGCACGCCACGCAGCGATTCCAGCCGTTGCCGAAGCCACTCGGCGAGCCTCCCTACCACTTCGACCTTGAGACCGTCGTGCCTGGCATCGCAAAGTCGGCCGCCACTCTGGGCAAGCTCGTCTTTCACTGCGTCGGCGACACCGGCGGCGTCAAGAGCCCGGAGTATCAGGCCTCCGTGGCCGCTGCCATGAAGGGCGATCTGATCCTGCCGGACGAAACGTTGCGGCCAAGCTTCTTCTACCATCTCGGAGATGTCGTCTACTACAACGGTCAGGTCTCCGACTACTACAGCCAGTTCTACGATCCCTACGATCACTATGCCCCGCCGATCCTCGGCATCCCCGGCAATCACGATGGCGATCCGGTCGACGCGACGCAGGTATCTCTCGACGGCTGGGTCCGTTACTTCATGTCTCCGACCCCAGTAGTCCAACCTGAGTCTGCCGATGCGCCGCGCGTGACGCTCTCGCTGCCGAACCCCTACTTCACCTTGAACTGCCCATTTGTAACCATTGTAGGGATGTATACCAATGTGCCGGAGGGTGGCTCGATCGATTCCGTTCAGCAGCAATGGCTTACGAACGAGTTCGCCACCGCGCCCACGGATAAGGCGTTAATCGTAGCCCTGCACCATCCCATCTACTCCTTCGACGACCACCACAGCGGCTCGGCGGCCATGGCCGATGCGGTACAGCATGCCATCAATGACAGCCGGCGCGTGCCAAACATGGTGCTTAGCGCCCACGTTCACAACTATCAGGTCATCGAGCGCAACATTCAGGAGCCAGCGTCTGCGCCTCCGACCGCCAAGAGAGGACGAGCTAAGCAGACGGCGAACACCGGTGCCGTGACACCCTTCATCGTCTCCGGGCACGGCGGCTACTACCACCTGCACGGCATGAATGCGGCGGCTGGCGCAACGGACGCCGCAACCGGCGCCCATCTGCTG
Organism: uncultured Acidobacteriaceae bacterium; assembly: GCA_964244225.1. Lineage (GTDB taxonomy): Bacteria > Acidobacteriota > Terriglobia > Terriglobales > Acidobacteriaceae > Edaphobacter. Next base: position 1,608 of record CAXTJC010000299.1, on the reverse strand, counting down.
TTTGAAGAGCACCAACACCATGGCTACATGACGCTGACCGTAGATAAGAAAGCTATCTCCGGCGTAATGACGAGCGTTGCGAACGGTTCGGGCAAGTTCACGACATCCGGACCGACAAATACCTTCAGCTATCCCGCCGGCTTTATCTCACTCCCTGAAGGCGCCACCGTCAGTCTTTAGTTCGACTCTTCGCTCTGCAATCAGCATGAGCTTGGCGTAGTTACCTGCTGCGCCTTGCTATCCTTGAACCAGATGAAGCTCGTGCACGTGAGCACACCCGGTTCTGACCTAAGCCATGTACTTCGAGGACTTTAGACCTCAACTAGGGGAGGGAGAGGGTACCCAATCCACCTCTCCCCTGACCAAACCAGCGTTCGCCATGCTGGCGATCCGACAGAGCGCCCTCCGGCAAAGCCAACAGCTAGATATCCAGGTTCTTCACGTCGAGCGCATTCTCTTCGATGAACTTGCGCCGGCTTTCGACGTCCTCGCCCATCAGCGTGGTGAAGATCTCTTCACAGCTGGCAATGTCCTCGAGTTTCACCTGCAGCAGCGTGCGCCGATCCGGGTCCATGGTGGTCTCCCAGAGCTGAGGCGCGGTCATCTCGCCCAGGCCCTTATAGCGCTGGACTTGATACTCCTTGCGGCCCTGGTCGATGACATACTCGAAGACCTCGCGCGGTGTACGCTTCTCGACCGGATCCTGCGCGGCCTTGCCGGAGCGCTTGCCGGGTTTTGCTTCGGCCGCCGTGCCTGGAGCGGCGGCGATCACGTCGTTGACCCCCTCCTCCTGCTCTACCTCGTCGGCCTCGTCGAGCGCAGCCTGCGAGTTGGGTGCGGGCTGCTGCTTCGCGGCGTAGTCAATGTGGAACGGCCCGACCAGCTGATCGCGCAGCAGGGCATGCTTGGCCAGCAGCTGTCGTGACTCGGCTGTAGTCGCAAGCGCCCAGTCGATGTGCCGCGGAACACCCTGCGCATCGGTAAACGTAACCGAATAGGTGCCGTGCTCCTCGTCGAACTCAACGTCCGTGATGTTCTTGAACTGAAAGTTCCGCTCAATGGCTTTCAGCCGCGTGCGCATCTCTTCAAGCTTCGCGGGCGTCTCGAAGTCGGCGCGGCGTGCAGGGTCTTTACCTTCATTCGCGAAGAGATCCGCGAACGCAGTAACGACTTCATCATTGCGCAGCCGTTTGACGACCTTGCCGAAGAAGCCAAGATAGTCATTGAGCGACGCCATGTACTTCGTAAGCTCTTTGCCTTCAAGCACGCCACCGTTTGCACCGTAGCGAATCACCATGCCGTCCGACGCGCGCTTGACCATGACCGACACGTACTCGCGATCGTCCTTGATGTACTGCTCGAACTTGCCCTTCTTGATGCGATAGAGCGGCGGCTGTGCGATGTAGACGTGGCCGCGCTTGATGAGCTCCGTCATATGGCGAAAGAAGAAGGTAAGCAGCAGCGTGCGGATGTGAGAGCCGTCGACGTCGGCGTCCGTCATTAGGATCAGCTTGCCGTAGCGCAGCTTGGCGACGTCGAAGTCGTCCTTGCCAATGCCGGTGCCGAGCGCCGTGATCATGGCGCGGATTTCCTCGTGGCCCAGCATCT
>CAXTJC010000298.1:0-4762 GCA_964244225.1 uncultured Acidobacteriaceae bacterium | reverse complement strand
GGAAAGTTGAGCGACCATGAAGGCGGCGAGGTCGGCACGAGTCAGCTTATGGGCAGTCTCTCCAGTTTCAGCAGAGAAGACGTGAATGTTTCCCGTGGCTGGATCATCCGTGACAAAGGGTAAGCGAACGATCGTCCAGTCGAGGCCGCTTGCATCCACAATCGCCTCCATAGCTGCTTTATCCTTCATCTCGCTCCGCAGGAGTGTCGACAGGAACAGGCGTTCATACCAGTTCGTATTCGCAATACTCTCTCCTGAGCCAATCACGGAGATGACCACGAGGCGGCGAACTCCGCTTGACTGCATCGAGGCAATGATGGTCGCGGCGGCGCTTGCTTCAAGCGTGGTGGTCTTGAACGAAAGCTTGCCGCCTATCGTGTCGATCACGGCATCTTGCCCAAGCATGGCCGAATCCATGGCGGACCGGTCCCTAGCATCACCCGCGATAACGCGCACGTTTGAGGTTGGTGAGTAGCCCTCAAGGTTGTGGACAAAGGCGGACACAGTATGACCGCCGGCCAGGGTTTGCTCGACAACAGCCCTACCGCTCTTCCCCGCAGCTCCAATAATCAGAACCTTCATTGGATGGATCCTCCACTTTCATGTTTGCGCTTCGACAGATAGCTGCGCTGATCGTTGTATATCGCCAGGGGTGAGATTCCGCAAAGAGAGAAACTATACATGCGGAACAGGACGGCCAGAGTCATTCTCTCAAATGACATGGATCAAGAAGAGGCCAACGACAAGCATCACCACGCAGGTGACGCCATGAACTGAGAACGCTGTCGATTTGGAGCCGCCCGACCCCAGAACGTTTGACATGTCGCCAAGAGGAGTAATCGCAAGAACGAGTAGAGCTATGCCTACCGTTCGCGTGTCCGTGGTCAGCATCAGTGTCAGCACGACCAATCCAGATACGATGTCCCGAATTCCTTTCAGGCGTAACCAGGCACGAGTGTCAGCATCGGGTGCAGGCGGCTTGAGACCGAATGATCCTGTCATTCGCTCAGGAGATAGAACGTAGAAACAGCCGATGACAATGATCGCCGCGGCCAAGACACCAGCTAGAGAAAGCAGGATAGCGTTATGCATGCAGTATTCCTTTCATAAAAAAACTAGCAACGCTATATATGATGCGAAGCATACGAAGAAGGACTCACCATCGCCAGGAAGTATCCTAGCGGTGCTATAACTCATACCAATGAAGACCAAGCTGGCAGTTAGCCGAATCGCGGAACGAAAACTGCGTGACAAGCAGGCTCGCCGGGCACAAATTATCAGTGCCGCACGACGAATCGCGGAGCTTGAAGGGTGGTCGAACGTAACTGTTCGGCGGCTATCCGAGGAAATTTCATACAGCCAACCCGTCTTATACGCCCATTTTGGAAGCCGCGAGGGGATTCTCGCCGCGGTTGCTATCGAGGGTTTTGAGGAGTTGAGCCTGGCTTTGGAGAAGGCACGGAAACGGGCGAAACGTGGGAATATGGTCGAATCGGTGGCGGCCGCATATCTGGAGTTCGGCGCGTCTTCACCAGCACTGTATGAAGTGATGTTTTCGCTCAGCCTGAGCGTGCCATTCGGCGACGCGGCTACTCCTCCGGAGATGCGATCCGCGTTTTCCCAAGTCCTGGAGTTGTTTCAGGGGCAGGGTTCGAAGTCGGAGGTTCTATCGGAACTGTTTTGGGCGAGCCTCCATGGTATCGCCGAGCTAACAAGAACCAAGCGATTTCCGCGCAACCGTCAGAAAGAGCGCGTGAGGGCGCTAGTCGAGCTGTTCACTTCCCAAGATGAAACGGCACAGGTGGCGAAAGCGCGATGACTGGAATGGACGCTCTGGTCTTTTCGCGACTAGGTGATGTCAGTCCTCGCAAACGCGTTTCCCGTCTGTGTATGCCATTCGTTTGATTTTCTCGGGAGATTGGCTAGCGATGCTCTGGGTCGAGCATAGATTTTCAGTCTCTGTCGGCTGCTTATCGAGCGCGGGAAGGCTGTGCAGGAGAGTGGTGACGGGCTCTGAGGGATGTTGCTGAAATGACGCGGAGCACGCAGACTGAAGGTATGGCGACACATCCTTCTGTAGCGGCCGCGGCGAAGCGGGTGCTGGTCTATCGTCTGGGGAGTCTGGGGGATACGGTGGTAGCGCTGCCGGCGCTGCACCTGGCGGCGCGGGCGTTTCCGGGGGCGGAGCGGCGGATGCTGACGAGCTTTCCGCCGCATGTGAAGGCGCCGGCGTCGTCGGCGGTGCTGGAGCATACGGGGCTGATTGAGGGGTATTTCCGGTACAACTATGCGACGCGGAGTCCGCGGGAGCTGCTGGCGCTGTGGTGGCAGCTGCGGCGATGGCGGCCGGACGTGCTGGTGTATATGAGCGGGTCGGGGACGGTGGCGTCGGCGAAACGGAATGCGATGTTTTTCCGAGTCTGCGGGATTCGGAGGATGATCGGTGTGCCGCTGACGGAGGCGATGCAGCGGCCGCGGGAGCTGGGGCCGCCGGATGCGGCGGGGCTGCGGAACCTGGAGGCGGAGGCATCCAGGCTGGTGCGGAACCTGGCGGAGCTGGGGGAGATCGATCTTGAGGATCCGGCGAGCTGGGATCTGCACCTGACGGACGCGGAGCGGACGCGGGCGGCGGAGGTGCTGGCGCCGGCGGGCGGGCGGTCGCTGCTGGCGGTGAGTGTAGGAACCAAGATGCAGTCGAAGGACTGGGGACAGGAGAACTGGCGGGCGCTGCTGACGCGGCTGGCGGGGCTGTATCCGCGGTATGCGCTGGCGCTGTGCGGCGCGAAGGAGGAGGCCGAGACGAGCGAGTTTGCGGCGGCGGGGTGGCGTGAGAGTGCGGAGGGGCCGGTGATCAACCTTTGCGGCGTGCTGAGCCCGCGGGAGAGTGCGGCGGTGTTTGCGCGGGCGCGGGCGTTCCTGGGGCATGACTCCGGGCCGATGCATCTGGCGGCGGCGGTGCAGACGGCGTGTGTGGCGATCTTTGCGTCGCGGAATATTCCGCGGGTGTGGTTCCCGTTTGGGAAGAGGCATCGGGTGCTGTACCACCCGGTGGACTGCGCGGGATGCCAGCTGCAGACGTGCGTGGTGGAGGGGAAGCGGTGCATTCTTTCGATTACGGTGGACGAGGTGCTGGAGCAGGTGAGGCGGGTGCTGGGGGATGGCGCGGGAGGTCTTGGCGAGCTGTAGCGGCGGATGATGGCGGGATGACGGCACGAAGGCAAGGCAGTCGCTGCGGGACGAGAGCAGAAAGCAAAGCAGATCCCTACGGGATGACAACGAAGACGAAGCAGGCGAGTGCCTAAGGGAGCTCGATAGAGATGACTTTGCAGGGTCAGGCGTAGCCGTGGGGGGAGGAGGCTGCATCCGATGGGATCGAGGAGATATTCGATTATGGCGGACTGGTCTGGATCAGCGGTGATGAAGGGTGCGGCGGTTGCGGGGCTGGTGTGTCTGGCCAGTGTGGGCTGCAACAAGAAGACGGACAACACCAGCAACTTCAAGAGTGCGATCGACACGTACTACAGCTCGCGGCCGGTGTGCCTGTGGAGCTCGTCGAAGCAGCTGCCGGTGCAGGCGAACCAAGACAACGCGAGTAAGACGAGCGACTACGACGCGCTGGTCGATCAGGGGCTGCTGACGCGGACGGCGGTCGAGAAGAAGAAGCTGCTGGTGCTGAACCAGAAGGCGAACAACTACGATCTCTCGGACAAGGGGCGATCGGTGTGGACGGCGGACCAGAGCCAGCCGGGGTATGGCAACTTCTGCTACGGGCATCGCAAAGCGGCGTCGATTACAAGTGCGAGCCCGACGACGAGCGATGTGGGCGCTACGAGCAATGTGGTGTACCTCTATGCCATCGATGGCGCGCCCGACTGGGCGAAGGCAGCCGAGACGCAGACGGCGTATCCGCAGGTAAAGGCGGATCTGGACGGGCAGCAGACGGCGCAGGCGACGCTGACGAACACGAGCAATGGATGGCAGGTGACGAACGCTCCGGGATCGGGGCGGCAGGGCGGAAGCGCTCCGGCGACGGCGGCGGATGGACAGGTGGTGCACTAGGGCAATTTTCGGCCAGGATGCTTCGAATGAAACAGGCTCGCCTTTCAGGAGGCGGGCCTGTCTTGTTTAGCGTAAGAGCGTAGAAGTTTTGGTAGGGGATTTGTGAAAGTCGGGTTACACTCCGGTCAATCATTCAACTCAATCGTCCGGCTTACCGGATCTCCCGTTTTTATCGGGCGGCCCTCGTATGCTCAAAAGCTCTTTTGTACTAAAGAGAAGGACCGGAGTTCTGATTCGGAGGCGTATGCGTTCACGACTTTTGCTTTTCCTGCTGCTGATGGCAATGACGATCTCCGGCCGGGGCGGGTTTGCGCAGGCTACCGCAAGCGGTGGCATCGTGGGTGTCGTTACGGATGCAAGCAGCGCCGCGGTTCCGAATGCGACTGTCACGGCGCTGAACCTGAGCACGAACGCCGTTCGCAGCACGACGTCGAACGCTGCAGGTGAGTACCGGTTCGACCTGCTGCCGGTGGGAAGCTACAAGATCTCGGCGCAGGCTGCGGGGTTTAGCACGGGTGCGACAGGGAAGCTTGAGCTTCTGATCGGCACGACGCAGACGGCGAATCTCCCGTTGCAGGCGGGCGCGGTGACGACGACGGTTGAGGTCTCAACCGGAAACCAGCTGGTGGATACCGAGAAGACGGACAGCTCGACGGCGGTGACGCCGCAGGAGATTGTGGATCTGCCGCTGAATGGGCGGGAT
>CAXTJC010000297.1:0-4765 GCA_964244225.1 uncultured Acidobacteriaceae bacterium | reverse complement strand
TGAATCAATAAAGCAGCAGTTTGAAGCAGAAGGACAAACAACGGATGGCGTACTCAAAGAGCTCAAGCAGCTCCGCGATCATAGGGTCAGCTGAGGGAAGGATCAGCATTGCAGGAAGCGATCGAACGAAGTGTTCTTGGAGAGCAAAAACAACTTCTTCATACGCTTTAAGCATGTGCGGATCGCGGAAGGTCGGAGCCGATAAGACCAGACGCCAATCGTCGTAGTAGGCGGTGAACATCCAGAAAGCTACGTTGATCGAGAGGCCAGCTACATCGAGCGTGCTAAGCACTTCATCGCCGGTACTGACGTCGAGTCCTACCAGAGTTGCTTGATCCATGGCAGCATACCATCCTTCCCACCGATTGCTTCGAGTAGGTCCGAAGCTTGATCTCTGCTCCAGTGCGCGTAGCGGCTCTCTTCAGACCAGCTCTCAGCGAGGTTCCAGAATACAGCAAGCTTTGGGTCGGCTTTTCGTGCTTCGGCGAAGGCAGTTTCCAGACGCGCGAGTCTCAAAAGCTCGGGCAGCTTGTGAGTGAAGACTCTCCTTGCATCATCACGCTCAGGGAAGTCATATTGAGCTATTTGTTTTGCAAAACACGCCTTGAGTGCGCACTCGATGGCGTAGCCGGCCAGGTAATACGCTCCGCTAAACTCACCAGCCTCAAAGAGGGTCTTCGCTTCCCGGATGCGAGTGTCGGCCAGCTGCTGCAGGTCGGCTCGATTCATTCGTTGTTACGCTCGGCTCATGTAGGCGCCTTCGGCGGTGTCAACGCGGATTTTTTCGCCCTCGTTGATGAAGGGCGGCACCTGGACGACGAGGCCGGTTTCAGTTTTGGCGGGCTTGGTGACGCTTGAGGCGGTGGCGCTCTTGATGCCGGGCTCGGTCTGGACGACGGTCATCTCGACGACGGTGGGGAGCTCGATGCCGACGGCCTTGCCGTCGTGAAAACTGACGCCGATGGTGAGATTGGGCATCAGGAAATCGACGGCGTCGCCCAGGGTGTCGCGCTTGAGCATGGTCTGCTCGAACTTATCGTCCATGAAGTAGTACTCGTCGCCGTCGTTATAGAGGAACTCCATCTTGATCTCGTCGACGTGGACGCGGTCGATGGGGTCGGGCGAGCGGAAGCGTTCGACGAACATGGAGCCGGTGCGGATGTTGCGGAGCTTGGCCTGGATGAAGGCGCGCAGGTTGCCGGGGGTGCGGTGCTCGACCGAGAAGACGAGGTGAAGGTCATCTTTGAACTTGATGACCATGCCCGGGCGCATCTGCGTTGCGGGAATCGACATAAAAGGGGTCCTTATGTGGAGCGAAAGGGTTAGGTCGTGCAGCGAAGGCTCGTGGCTTAGCGATCATCGGAGTCAAAGAAGATCGTCAAGATGCTGTCGCAGGATGTGTAGCCGGGTGCCGCGATGCGAGCATTTCCGACGAGATCGATTGTAGCCCAGCGGCGGAGGATGGCCTGGTTTGCCGCTGGACTCATGAAGTCATGGAAGCAAGAACAACAGCAGATCCCTTCGGGATGACAACCAAGGATGACAAATCAATACGGTATGGCGGCAGGATTGAGGCATCTCTGCTTAGCGGGCGCCGAAGAGACGACGGAAGAAGTGTCCGATGCGGTGACCGATGGTGTGGGCTGAGGGAGCCGGCGGCGGTAGGGGGGATTGGGCGATCTCGTGGTCGGAGAGCTTGTCGTTCACGGCCGGGGCGGTAGTGATCGACGCGGGGGGAGGCGTGCGGACGGGGGCGGCGGCGGGCGCTGCTGGGGCGGTGGCTGCCGGGGCTGCCGGAGATGTCGGGGCTGCGGACGGGGCGGCGGCGGTGGTGGGCGGCGCGGAGGATGCTCCGGTGCCGTCCGAGCTGTGTGCGCCGTCGCCGCTGAAGGCGAGGATGGCGGCGACCTGGGCGTGCGGCTGTCCGGGCGGGGCCTGTGGAACGGCTGTGGCAGCGCTTGACGTGGTGAGCCCCTGGCTTTCGGCGGCGGGGAAGGGGTGCTGGACTTCGTTGGGAGGGTGCGGGTGAACCTCGTCGGGGTCGTCGGCCACGCGGGCTCCGGGGCGGGCGGCACGGGTAACGTCGGTGGAGATGCCGGACTCTGAGGCGGAGAGAACGGGCGGCGGTGGGCAGCCGCAGGCCGAGGTTTCGCCGTCGACGACCTCGCGCAGGCTGCCGTGCTCAAAGAGCAGGTGCTGGTCGGGGCGGACCTGGTAGACACCGCTGCCGAACTGTTCGGCGGCCTCAAGGGTGGGGGCCGCTTTGCCGCGATTTTCAACGCAGGTATCGCCATTTGCCGCGACGCGGATGCGGAGATCGAGCAGACCTCCGGCCGCCCGGCCGGGCGGGGTCACGATGGAGAGGCGCAGGTCCGGGGTCAGGATGGTATCCGCGGCGGTGGCGGCCATATGGATCTCGACTGCGCCGCGATCAAGCGCGAGCAGCAGCGGCGCGGGAAGCACCGGGCCACCGCCGCGCGCGGCGTGGAGGGCGGAGGTGCTGCAGACCAGGACCTCTCCCCCGCGCGAGAGGGCGAGGGTTGCGGTCCGGTCATGCGCGGTGATGACGGCGTTCGCGCCGACCAGCGCTCTGCCTGCGGTGAGCGAGAGGGTTCCCGAGATGGTGGCGGAGGCGACTTCGATGGTGCCGACCGGCTCCTGCGCGGGCACGAGCGAGCCCCAGAGAAGAAGCGCGAGGAGCGGGGGCGCGGCGAAGATCGAGGGAACAACGGGGCGCGGCATGCTGGTATAAGCATGCCACTCTTCGCGTAGACGCGACAGAGAATGCTTGCACGGAAGTGTAGGCGCGCATGCTTTCAGTGACTGGGGCCGCGTGGGTGGAGTAACCCTGATGCGGCTAGAGTTTGAGGAAGTTGGCGATCATTTGCCTGCCGTGCGTGGTGAGGACGCTCTCCGGATGAAACTGTACGCCTTCGATCGGAAGGGTGCGGTGGCGCAGGCCCATGATGATGTCGCCCTCGTCCGAGTGAGTGCGGGCGGAGATCTCGAGCTCGGCCGGCAGGCCCTGTTCGCGGACGATCAGCGAGTGATAGCGGGTGCAGGTGGTGGTGGCGGGGATGCCGGCGAAGAGCGTCTTGCCGTCGTGCTCGACCTCGCTGGTCTTGCCGTGCATCAGCCTGGGCGCGCGGATGATCTCGCCGCCAAAGGCTGCGCCGATGGCCTGGTGGCCGAGACAGACGCCCAGGATGGGCATGGGCCGGACCTCTGGGTGGGCGACGGCGGAGTCGGCGAAGTGGCGGATGAGGTCGATGGAGATGCCGGCGTCCTGCGGGGTGCAGGGGCCGGGCGAGATGAGGATGCGGTCGGGATGGAGGGCTTCGACCTCAGCCGGCGTGAGCTCGTCGTTGCGGCGGACGACGACTTCCTGGCCAAGCTCGCCCAGGTACTGCACCAGGTTGTAGGTGAAGGAGTCGTAGTTGTCGAGGACGAAGACCATCTATGTACAGTTTACGCCGAGCGCTCGCGGGCAACAGCGCGAGGCTGGCCGCTGTCCAACGGACAATGACTTTGACAGATCCGAAGCGAGTGCAGCACTTTCTGGCGATGGCGCTGATCGGCGACGGCGTGATGGCGCTGGTGCACCCCAGCAAGGATGCCCACGCGTGGAGCCGGGGGCCGCGCGCTTGGCGGCGGCTGATGCAGGCTCTGGCAGAGCGGCCGGCGCTGACCATGGCGATTGGAGCGGCGCAGGTGGCGGTCGGCATCGCGTGGGCGCTGGGGCAGAGCAGGGACGACTAGCGAAGCGCTTGTGTGCAGGGTTTGGTCGAGGAGAAATGTTTAGCCAGTCCGGACAAAAGGCAGGTTTCTCCCCTTCGACTTCGCTCAGGGTCGGAATGGAAGAAAGAAAAGCAAAGGACTTGATCAGAGTCTCTGGGGCGGCCTTTGGGTCTTTCCTCCTGCAAAAAGCGCGAGACCAGCGGAGTTGACAAGCTTGTGGTCTGCGACCTACCGTTCGCAGCGCAGTCGAATCCGCTTTCCGGAAGTAGAGACCCATGACCCTGACGCATCGCCGCCTTCCCTCTCCGACCTCCCTCTCGCGACTCTTTGGAACCTTTCTGCTGGGTGCCGGCCTTTGCAGTCAGGCCGCGCTGGCGCAGACGGCAGTTGCCCCGAGTCTGGATGCAAATTTGGGCTCAAACGTGATGGTCTTCGACCCGAGTATGCCGACCAGCCAGATCCAGGCAGCGGTGGACACGATCTCCGCGCAGCAGGTCAGCAATCAGTTCGGCACCCAGCGCTACGCTCTGCTGTTCAAGCCTGGCGTCTACGGCAGTGCGACCACGCCGCTGATCATCCAGGTCGGCTTCTACACCGATGTCGCCGGTCTTGGGGCTTCGCCGAATGACGTCACCATCAACGGCCATGTGGATGTGTACAACCAGTGCTTTCCAACCGCTCCGGGCGCGCCTTCAAACTGCATCGCGCTTGATAACTTCTGGCGCTCGCTCTCGAATCTGACCGTCAATGTGCAGGGCCTGCCGAACAGCTGCAAGGGCTCGGCGGACTTCTGGGCCGTCTCGCAGGCTGCGCCGCTGCGCCGGGTGAAGATCACGGGCGCGAACCTGTCGCTGCAGGACTACTGCAGCGGCGGCCCGCAGTATGCCAGCGGCGGCTTCATCGCGGACTCCGAGACCGGCTTCGTGATTAACGGATCGCAGCAGCAGTTCTTTGTGCGCAACACAAGCGTGGGCGGATGGTCGAACGGCGTCTGGAACCAGGTGTTCTCGGGCGATCTGGGCGTGCC
>CAXTJC010000296.1:0-4786 GCA_964244225.1 uncultured Acidobacteriaceae bacterium | reverse complement strand
CGCCGAGACCCATCCCTACATCTCCACTGGTCTGCGCGAGCACAAGTTCGGGGTTGACATTGGTCTCGCCCGCGACCTCTACCGACGCGCCGCCCTCCATCCTTCTCTCCTCGCCACCGGCGTCAGCGTCCATATCGGCTCCCAGATTCGGGCGATCGAGCCCTTTGCACAAGCCGTCACCCGCGTAGCCGCCCTCATTGAAGACCTCCGCGCCGACGGTCACGCCATCACTCATATCGATGCTGGCGGTGGCCTCGGCATCGACTACACCGCACCCCTCACGGATCTTTCAGCAGCTTCTCATTCTGACCTTGACCGCGACAATTGGGAGGAACCACTACGTTCGATCTCACCGATGAAGCGAAGCGATGAGCAAACAGACCGCAGCGTCACCTCTCAAACTGTCGGCGATCCCGCTTCTGAATCTTTCGCAAACACGACGCCCGAACAACAAGTCGCCGCCTACGCCACCGCACTCCTTTCCCTCCTCGCCACCCTTGACTGTCATCTGCTCCTCGAACCCGGGCGCTTCCTCATCGCCCAGGCCGGCGGCCTTCTCACACGCGTTGTCGGAACCAAACAAAACGGTGCGAAACGCTTCATCATCACCGACGCCGCCATGAACGATCTCATTCGCCCCACTCTCTACCAGGCCCATCACGAGATCCTGCCCGTCTACTTAAAAACAGAGCAGGGAGTTGGCGACTCCGCACTAAGCCTCGAAACCGTTGATGTCGTCGGTCCTGTCTGCGAGTCCGGCGACTTCTTCGCTCACGACCGCGCTCTCCCGCCTCTTGCCACTGGCGATCTCGCCCTGCTTCTCGACGCGGGCGCCTACGGCATGAGCCAGGCATCGAACTACAACACCCGCGTCCGCCCCGCTGAACTCCTCATCGACTCAGGTCAGGCCCACCTTATTCGCCGCCGCGAAACCCTCGACGACCTTCTAGCCCCCGAATCACTCCTCTAGGTCGTCTATTTTAGACGTCAATCCCGGAGGGATTGCTCCTCGGCTAACACTAACGCTTGTCATTCTGAGCGCAGCGAAGAACTCCCGTATTGCTTTTAGCGACGCGCAAACAGACCCTACCTCATCATCCCGACCGAAGCCGAGCGACCCATCGGATCTCGCCCCACATGCTAAACTCGCTATCGTCGCGGACGCTCGCGCCGAGCCCCTGGCCCGCTGCTCGAGCCCGCATCTCAGCACAGGGGAACAGCATGTCCGGCCATAGCAAATGGGCAACAATTAAGCATAAAAAGGGCGCTCTCGACGCCAAGCGCGGTAAAATCTTCACCCGCCTCATCAAGGAAATTACCATCGCCGCGAAGGGCGGCGGCGGAGACCCTGATGGCAACCCCCGCCTGCGCACCGCCATCGCCGCCGCTAAGGCCGAAAACATGCCCGCCGATAACATCAAGCGTGCCGTCCAGCGCGGGACGGGTGAGTTGGAGGGGGTCAACTACGAGGACATCACCTACGAGGGCTATGGGCCTGGCGGCGCCGCCGTCATCGTGCGCGTCCTTACCGATAATAAGAACCGCGCCGTCTCCGAGATCCGCCACGCCTTCTCGAAGAACAGCGGCAACCTCGGTGAAACCGGCTCGGTGGGTTACATGTTTTCAAAGAAGGGCCTAATCACTGTCCCTGCCGAAGGCGTCAGTGAAGACAAGCTGACCGAGATCGCTCTCGAGGCCGGTGCCGAAGACCTCTCGCAGGAAGGCGAAACCTGGGAGATCACCACCAGCCCCGAAGACTTCGACGCCGTTCTCGCCGCGATCAAGGCCGCCAAGCTCTCGACCGAGGTCGCCGAGGTCACCCTCATCCCATCTATTTACACCAAACTCGAAGGCACTCAAGCCACCGCGATGCTTCGCTTACTTGACGTCCTCGAAGATCTCGACGACACGCAGAACGTCTACTCAAACTTCGATATGGACGAGGTTGAAGTCACCAGTTAAGCCGGCCTGTCTTTCGTACGAGCGGTATAAAAAGAAAGCGCGCGCAGCAATCCCCGGAGTGTGCGCTTTCTTTGCCAAATTAAATATGTAATAAGACGAAACGTTGCCATGCAAGCGGCAGAGTGAGCCCTCCGTTTTCGCGATAAAGGCACTCCACCGCTACCGCCAGCTTACCGCGAGATGCCAGCGTAGTGCGCGCGACTCGGTCTTCGCCAGGACCTCTCTGTATTCGCGCAGTTCTTCAAGCACGGTTCGGCCCTCGCTGCCCAGTTGCTGCGGATCGCGTTCCAGCTCCTCCACCAGGGCCTGTACTGTTGAAAGCCCGTCTGCCGCGCTGTACCACTGTGGAGGTGGCAGCTTTCGCAGCAGCTCCTGGTTGCCCGCCCCCTCTTCAATCAGCAGAGCAAGCGAGTTTTCGTCGGCAGAGAAAAACTCGATCAGCGGGCGGGCGCCAATCCTTAACGCAACCTTCTCAAGCGCGTCTTCATGCCGTGCCAGCGCGCGGCCGTTCACGAAGATGTTATAGCCCGGATCTTCGCCCTCGACGACGATGTACATCGAAGCTGCCATAGCGAAAGTCTACCGATTGTGCGGCGAATCGAACAGGTATCAGCGAAGAGACATCAGCGCGCTCGCTTCCTGCTCGCGATCGGCTCGGAGACAGGCGATTCCGCCGATCAGCATGAGCAGCGCTCCCATGACCGTGCGCAAAGAGAGCGTAGGACGCATCAACGCATACGCCTCCACAGCCGCAAGCAGCGGAGCAAAGACAAACCGAACTGCCGCGGCTTGTGGCCGAAGCAGGTACAGCAAGCCGGCAACGCCCACCACGTTTAGGGCGACCGTTGTAGCTGCGATCAGATTTGGAGCAGAACGTAGCTCCATGGTGGCATGCCACTGACCTGTGGTCGTCAACCAGCCGATGGCGAACACGCTGAGAAAGATCGCATTTGCGATGCACGGTATGCCGATCGCGACTGCGACGGGAACACGCATCATCTCGCGATGGCAGACAACACTGCAGACCCCGGTAAGGCAGGCCGCAACCAGATAGAGACCAAACCCGGCCCATCCCTGTGAGCTCTCTGGAAGCGCCACAGGGAGCACCAGCAGGCTTCCTCCAAGAGCAATCAATCCAGGAACCAACTTCTGCTGCGCATCGCCTCTCTCTTCAAGTACCCCGGATGCAATCACGACGACAACAGGAATGCTTGCCTGGATGGTTACGGCCATTACGCTGCTGAAGTGCTGTCTGCCCCATAACAGAAGCAACGCCGGTGCACCCAGCACCCCTATACCGTTCAACGCCAGCTCCCAATTCCATTGCCGCGAAAAAATAGAGCTCGCCGCCAAAACGCCGCAAACAAGAAGAACACTCAGCGCCGAGATGATCGCCCCGATGACCAGAATGCCGAGATCGGTTGAAACGGATGGTGTCGTCGAAGGCAGCAGCCACAAGGAGCCGGAAAGCAGGCAAACCACACTGAAGAGAACTGTCGGCCACCACCGCATCAAGCCTCCAAACAAGCAGACGGAACGATCGAACCCGGAAGAACCTTTCCGGTTCAATCGTCCCGTCTGTTGAAGCAGATCTGCGAAGTCAAAGCGATATTCGGGATCCATTTAGCGAACTAGCTGGCGCTTGGTGTACCGCCGCCGGAGCGAGGTGCTCCAGGACCGCCGCTGCGACGGCCTCCGCGTCGACGCCGCCCGCCACCACCACCCGGACGGCGCTGTCCGGCATCCCCGGGGCGGCCTCCCGGCGGAACTCCCGGCGCTCCGGGCGTTACCGGAACATCGTCTGCCCGATTGAAGTTCGGCTCATCTTCGAGCTCCTCATCATCGTCTTCGAACTCGTCGTCGCCTTCGGTCTCAAGATCGGCCGGAGACGCGCTCTGCTCTGCATCTGGCCGGCGTGGCTGCTGCGGCGGCGCTCCCCCACCCTCCGGAACCTCGGGCAGACCCAGCTTGGCGCGCTGCTCGCGGAGAACCGCCTTGCGCGAAAGCTTGATGCGATTGCCTTCGATCGCCAGCACCTTCACCAGGATCTGATCGCCCTCGCGTAGCTCGTCCTTGACGTCCTTCACGCGATGCTCGGCGATCTCGGAGACGTGCAGCAGGCCGTCCGTTCCGGGGAAGATCTCGACGAACGCGCCAAACTCTGCAATGCGCACCACCTTGCCCAGGTACGTGCGGCCGGGCTCCGGCACCGCCGTCAGATCCGTAATCATCTGGATCGCGCGGCTGAGACCGTCCGCATCGCTCGACGCCACATTGACCCGGCCCGAATCGTCCACGTCGATCTTCACGCCCGTCGCGTCGATAATGCCGCGAATCACTTTGCCGCCCGGTCCGATCAGGTCGCGAATCTTGTCCGTCGGGATCTGGATGGTGTGAATACGCGGCGCAAACTTGCTCTTCTCCTCATTTGCGCCCGAGATCACAGCGTCCATTGTGTCGAGCAGGAACAAGCGGCCTTTGCGCGCCTGCTCCAGCGCCTCGCGCATGATCTGCGGCGTGATGCCCATGATCTTAATGTCCATCTGCAACGCGGTTATACCCTTGCGCGTTCCGGCCACCTTGAAGTCCATGTCGCCATAGTGATCTTCCGCGCCGGCGATATCGCTCAGAATGGCGTAGTTCTCGCCCTCCTTCACCAGGCCCATCGCCACGCCGGCGACCGACCCGCCAAGCGCAATGCCAGCCTGCATCAACGCAAGCGACGCGCCGCAGACCGTCGCCATCGACGACGATCCGTTCGACTCTAGGATGTCCGAGACCACGCGCAGCGTGTAGGGCGACTCCGCCTCCGGCGGCAGCACCG
>CAXTJC010000295.1:0-4811 GCA_964244225.1 uncultured Acidobacteriaceae bacterium | reverse complement strand
AGCGGCCGCTTAATGTCTACGGCTTCTCGAAGCTGATGTTCGACAACTATGTCCGCCGTCTGGCGCCGACGTTCCATTCCACCGTCCTCGGCCTGCGCTACTTCAACGTCTACGGTCCGCGCGAGCAGCACAAGGGCCGCATGGCCTCGGTCATTCACCACTTCACCAGGCAGCTCGTCGAGACTGGAAGCATCCGCATGTTCGAGGGCTCGGGTGGTTACGCGGACGGCGAGCAGCGCCGCGACTTCGTCTTCGTAAAGGATCTGGCCCGGATCAACATGTTCTTCGGCGGCCTGCTGTCCGACTCCCCCAAGAAGCCGGTCCAGGCCATTGTGAACGCCGGTACCGGCCACGCCCGGACCTTCAAGGCTGTAGCCGAGTCGCTGATGGCCGTCCACGGGGCTGGGGCGATTGAGTTCATTCCGTTCCCAGGTGACCTCAAGGATCGCTACCAGCACTTTACCGAGGCTCAGATCTCCGGGCTGCGTTCGGCCGGGTATACGGCGCCATTTACAGAGCTCGAAGAGGGTGTTCGGGCGACCTTTGCCGAGGAGCCGGTCACCCGCTCCTAAATTTAGCTGGCCTGCAATTAGAACGGCCGCTGAGATCCTACGCGCAGTGCGTGGGTCTCGGCGGCCGTTGCTCTTTGACCGTCTCTACGAAGAAGGAGTGGTGAGCCCGCTGGGGCTCGAACCCAGGACCAACGCCTTAAAAGGGCGATGCTCTACCGACTGAGCTACAGGCTCTCACCTACGTACAACGTTAGCATACTGAAGCACTTGGCGGGTCTAACTCCTGCATCGCCCGCCACTTGCAGTTGTATTAGATGACACTAAAGTGTCATGCCACATCCATTGACTCCCCACCACCCCCCCGGTAGCCTCTGCTTATTGCACGGAATAGAGTGCATCGTTACTCCCTTTTGCCCTTGCATGGATCCAGACGTAACCAGGAATCAGTAGTTACCAGTAACTACAGGACCCCCTTTATGGATAACCGTAACTCCGAACAATTCGACGAGATCCCGAGTGTGGAAACCCCCGAAGATGTCGCCGTTCTTTACTCCTGGGCCAACCTTCACGGGGCAAAGTATCGTGATTTTTCCGCCTCGCGCCGCGAGTACCGCGCCCAGCTGCGTCACCGCGCGGCCGAACAGGTTCGTGAGGTAGAGCTGCGTGCCCAGGCGGATGCCGAGGCTGCGGCGACGGTTGCGGAGCGGAGCGCAAAGCGCGCCGGGCAGGTTGCCGAGGCGCAGGAGACGAACGGAAAGGCGCAACACCTGCAGGCGCTGCACGATGCGGAGCAGGCAGCCCAGATGGCGGCTGCGGAACGTATCGAAGCGGCGCGGCGCGCGGAGGCCGCGGCGCAGGCCGAGGTAGCCGCCCGCCGGGAAGAGTACGAGATCGCTCAGGCGAACGCGTCCGCCCGGCGACAGGCGGCCCTCTACGCCGAAGCAGACTCCCGCGGCCGGCGCGCCCAGGCGCCCTACCCGGACGATGCGGATGTGCCGGGAAAGATCTCGGACCCGTATACGCCGGAGATTCGATCGGCTGCGATCGAAGAGGACGAGAATAATGCTCCGGAGCCCCTGGAGCCGCCTGTGGAGCTGCACCCGAATCGCCACCGGGCCGACCGAGGCCGACCTTCTTTCCTTCCTGATACTGACCATCGCGCACCAGCTCGCGATCCGCAGCCTGAAGCCGAACTCTTCGCAGCGCCCATGCCTATGCCCCTCTCGCGACCCGCTGTACCCCGCCGCCCTCAGGGCTATCGGCCGGACGATGCCTCCGGCGTGCGGCAGATCTATCGTCCTGAGTCCGACTCATCCGCTGAGATGACGCCGGCCCCCCGGGAGCCGATCTCGTCCATCTCCCGTCCTGCTCCGCGACCGGTTCCGCCCTATGCGACGCGGGAGACCACGCTTCCGCGACTGGAGGCGAGAGTGGAGGAGGGCAGGCCGGAGACGGCGCCAAGAGTTTGGACACCCGGCCCCACGACTCCGCCCGCGGTCGCCGCCGCGCCCCGGCAGATGCTCTGGGCGAGCTCGGCTCCGGCCGGGCCGCAGTCGCCGCGGCTGAACGAGGCAGGCGAGGCTTCACGGCGCGCGTCCTTGCCGGCGCCTGTTCCGGAGCGGAGAGTGTCCGCGCCGCAGCCGCGGGAAGAGGCGGCCGGGCAGCTTGAGGACCCAACGCCAAAGCGCCGGCGCCAGGACCTGGCAGGCTATCGCCCGACGGACTCTGATCGCGCGATCGCCGCCTATCGCCGCGAGCAGGCGCAGCCGATTGCCTATGCGAATGCTCCAACGGCTCGTCCGACGCCAGAGTTAAGGCAGACGCGGGCGGAGGAGGCATTGCCGGCAAAAGCATCGCGGGCCGCCGACCCGGTCGGTCCGGCATGGATCTATGCCAAGGATGGGGCGAAAGACGGTGCAAAAGACGGAGCGCAGGAGACCCGGAAGGCCGGAGAGATGTCCGCACCCGGACCCGCGCCGGCCCTGACGCAGGAGCACTCTGAGTCGCAGCAGTCGGTTGCCGATACGCTGCAGCGATCGCGCGAGCGCGTGGCCTCGCGGTGGTATGCGCTGAAGGGAGTCTTCGAGCAGACAGGGCAGGAGCGTCAGGAGACCGCGCCGGTTCGGCAGAAGGAGACGCGCACGCCGGTGCTCGCGGTGTTCTCGCTGGCTGGCGGCGTCGGCAAGACATCGCTCGTTGCAACGCTGGGCCGATCGCTCTCCTCTCTCGGCGAGAAGGTGCTGCTGACCGATACGACCTCGCATGGGCTGCTACCGTACTACTTTGGTGCGAGCGAGCTGCGGCAGGGCACGGTGCGCACGTTCTCTCCGCCAAGCGGCAGTACGGATGCGCCGATCTATCTAGTCAACTACGGAGTCGATCAGGATCCCGGCGATGAAGCCGCGCAGGAGGCGCTGGTCGAAGAGATCGCGGGCAGCGGCCGGGGCACACACCGCATCGTGCTCGATCTGACCTCCAGCACCAGCTGGGTGATCCGCCGCATGGCGCGCCTGAACCCGACGGTGCTGGTGCCGGTCGCGCCGGATATGAACTCGGTCATCAGCCTGCAGGCGATCGAGAAGTTCTTCCACGGCGTGAATGGCGCGGATGGCACACCGCTGAAGTTCTTCTATGTCCTCAACCAGTTCGATACCGCACTTCCGCTGCATCTGGATGTGCGCGAGGTGCTGCGAAGACAGCTCGGCGAGCGTCTGCTGCCGTTCGTCATACGGCGCGCGCCGGCGGTGAGTGAGGCGCTTGCCGAGGGCATGACGATCATCGACTACTCGCCCGATGCCCCGGTTGCCGAGGACTACATGAACCTGGCGACCTGGCTACGCGCGCAGTCCGCGCCGGCTACGGCCGGCTTTCGCAACGTGCGATGGAGTGAACGATGAGCCGCGCTTCTTTATGGCAGGAGTTTGAGTCGGGCGATGGCGCTCTGCTCAAGCTGCTTCGCTTTGTCATCATCGCCGGCGGCATCTCGTTTCTTGTCTTCTCGGGGATTCTTGAGCTGACGTGGCCGCAGCAGATCATCCTCGATGCGCTG
This sequence comes from uncultured Acidobacteriaceae bacterium, assembly GCA_964244225.1. Lineage (GTDB taxonomy): Bacteria > Acidobacteriota > Terriglobia > Terriglobales > Acidobacteriaceae > Edaphobacter. The sequence goes on along the minus strand of CAXTJC010000295.1, from coordinate 1,250 downwards.
ATCGTTCCGCTGTCTGGATGGATCGAAGCTCGAGCTCATACCTGGTCACGCTGACCCTGATGCTGGTGTCGATGTTCTCGACCTTCCGGTACGGGTACTGGCGCATGGCGACCACGGTGAAGTTTTTCGCGGATCCTGGCACCACATGGAGTCTGCTGGATGCGTTCTTCATCTCGCTGCTGGTGCTGGCGGAGGCGTACGCGTTCATCATTCTGTTCCTCGGCTATCTGCAGACGCTGTGGCCGCTTCGCCGCACGCCTGTGCCGCTGCCGGACGATCCTGAGACGTGGCCCGCGGTCGATCTGCTGATACCGACCTACAACGAGCCGCTCAGCGTTGTGCGCTACACAGCATTGGCCGCGATGAACATCGACTGGCCCGCGGAGAAGCTGAACGTGTACATCCTCGACGACGGTAAGCGCCCGGAGTTCCGCGCGTTTGCGGAAGAGGCCGGCATCGGCTACATGACGCGCGACGACAACAACCACGCCAAGGCCGGCAACATCAATCGCGCGCTGGCCAGGCTGGACTCGCCCTACGTCGCGATCTTCGACTGCGACCACGTGCCGACACGCTCCTTCATGCAGGTGACGCTGGGCTGGTTTCTGCGCGACTCCAAGCTGGGCATGCTGCAGACGCCGCATCACTTTTACTCGCCCGATCCGTTCGAGCGTAATCTTGGCCAATTCCGAACTATTCCGAACGAGGGCGAGCTGTTCTACGGCATTGTGCAGGACGGCAACGACTTCTGGAATGCGACGTTCTTCTGCGGCTCCTGCGCGGTGCTGCGGCGCTCGGCGCTCGATGAGATCGGCGGCATCGCGGTCGAGACGGTGACCGAAGATGCGCACACCTCGCTGCGCATGCAGATGAACGGATGGAACACCGCATATATCAATATTCCGCAGGCCGCAGGGCTCGCGACCGAGCGTCTGTCGGGCCACGTGAAGCAGCGTATTCGCTGGGCGCGCGGCATGATTCAGATTATGCGGACCGACAATCCACTGTTCGCACGCGGTCTGAAACCGGCCCAGCGGCTGTGCTACTTCAATGCCATGTCGCACTTCCTGTATGCCTTTCCGCGGCTGATTTTTCTTACGGCGCCATTGATCTATCTGCTGCTCGGCCACACTAACGTTCCGGGCTACTGGGCGGCGATTCTCGCGTATGCGTTTCCCCACCTTGTGCTCTCGAACATTACGAACTCCCGCATTCAAGGGGCGCATCGCCACTCCTTCTGGAACGAGATC
>CAXTJC010000294.1:0-4843 GCA_964244225.1 uncultured Acidobacteriaceae bacterium | reverse complement strand
CTAAAGCACTCACATTGAACCGGCATGGGACTGCTTCTTCCTGACAGCACCGGCGCACACTCTTCGCTCGGCCCTTTGACGACGAAAGGAAAGCGAGGACCGAGTCAAGGCAAAGGCTTTCGCCAACCGCATGTCTATGCGTACCCAGTCCCACGCTGAAGAGAACGTCTCCGATAAACCCAAACTGGGCATCGTCAGCGCGGCGCCGAGCGACGCCGCCTCCTTCAATCGAGAGCTACGGAATGCTGAGTGCGACCTTTCCGAAGTGGCCGCCCTCGGCAACATGCGTATAGGCGGCTTGCGCCTGCTCCATGGAGAACGTCCTGTCGAGAACGGGTTTAATCCCATGGGCGCTCATCGCAGCCGCTGCGTCAGCAAGATCAGCCACAGGACCTGTGTTGTTACCCTGCAGCCGAATACGCCGCTCCATCAAGGGAACCACGCTAATCGAGACCTCCGTCCCAGACAGAAAACCAATGATGAACACTGTGCTATCGAGACCGGCAGCTTCGACCGACTGCGGAAAGGTCTCTGTGCCGCCCGTCTCCAGCACAAGATCCACGCCTTTTCCTTCCGTCAAGCGAAGCACCTCCTTCGCCCATTTGGGTGAGGACCTGTAATTGATGATCTCATCGGCCCCCAGTCTACGTGCATGCTCTAGCTTCTCGTCTGAGGACGAAGTGACAAGGACACGCGCACCATGTGCCTTCGCGAACTGCAGCGCAAATAGCGAGACACCGCCGGTGCCAAGCACGAGAGCTGTCTTTTGTGGTCCCAGTCCGGCGCTGCGAACGGCACGCCAGGCCGTGGTCGCCGCGATCGGCAAGGTCGCGGCTTCAGCGTCCGATAGGTGCGCGGGTGTACGAACCAGCGAGCGCGCAGCAACCACCACATACTCCGCAAGACTGCCAGGAAGATCGATGCCACGACGCGGTCCGCCACCGGCAGTGGGCATCCGGCCGTCCTGCCAGTTAGGAATGAAATGCGGGATGACTCGTTCTCCTACCTTCCAGTCGGTCACTGCCGTCCCAATTGCCGCAATCTCGCCCGCACCGTCTGTAACGGGGATGATCGGAAAGTTGTTGAGTGGATACTTACCAGTAGCCACGGCGATATCAAGAAAGTTCAGAGAAGCGGCACGCAGGCGGAGCAACACCTCACCCTGACCCGGGGTGGGATCAGGATATGTGCTCGGTTGCAGTGCATCGACACGTGGCGCTGCTAGCTCGATAACTTTCATCGTTCCTCCCAGTTCCCCTCTTGGATGGCAGCGAGCTCTCTTTGATTCCACTCAGTACCAGCATGCGGGAATGACTTCTTCCTTATCCCTGCTTCCTGCCAGCTACTCGCTACGACGAAAGTTGTACCCACCCATCCCGGAAGTAGTCCTCCTTCATAGACTTAGCTCCGCTACGCTAATACAGACTGTCTGTCTCTCGTCTGGAGCCCCGTCCCGTGACCCCGATCCGCGCCGCCCTCGGTCCTTCGCTCGCCCTCGCCAGTCTGGCCCTTCTGCTCTCCGGCTGCGGCTCCAGCTCCGCGCCCACCGCGACGGCCGCCACCGCCAGCTCCTCCCCGGCGCCGGCCCCCACCCCGGCTGCACCCGGAACCCTGCGCGGCCACGCCCAGGCCGGTCCCAGCCAGATCGCCGGCTCCCACATCTACCTCTTCGCCGCCAACACCTCCGGTTACGGCAGGCCCAGCCTCTCGCTCATCAGCCCCACCGCACCCGGCGTCCTCACCGACTCCCTCGGCAGCTACGTCCTGAGCGATGCGCAGGGCAACTTCGGCCTCACCGGCACCTACCAGTGCGCGCCCGGGCAGCTCGTCTATGTCCTCGCCCGCGGCGGCTCCCCCGGCGGCGAGGCTCTCAACCCCTACCTCACCCTGCTCTCCACCTTCGGCGTCTGCCCCGCCTCAGGCAACTTCGCCGATCAGATAAGCTTCGTCGACATCAACCAGGTCTCCACCGTCGTCAGCGTCTACACACTCGCTGGCTTCATGGCCGATGGCGCCCACGTCAGCGCCGGCGGCTCCGCCAACGCCCTCACCGCCATCACCAACGCCTTCCTGCAAGTCGGCAATCTAGTCGACATCGGCACCGGCGTCGTCAATCCCTACACCCCCGGCGGCAACGGATCCATCCCGGTTGCGGTCTTCGACACCCTCGCCAACATCCTCGTACCCTGCTCGAACGAGGCCGCCGCCTGCGCCGCCTTCTTCGCTCTCGCGCCCGACCTCGCCGGCAACGCGCCCACCGATACCGTGCAGGCGCTGCGCAACATCACCCAGAACCCCGCAGCGAACGTCCCCGCGCTCTTCGCCCTCGCCGCCTCGCAGCCCTTCCGGCCCGCGCTCGCCGCCGCCCCGAACGACTGGACCATCGGCATCACCTACTTTTCGGAGTCCATGGCCGGCCCCTACTTCCCTGCCTTCGACGCCGCCGGCAATCTCTGGGTGCCCGGCTACGCCAACAACACCCTCACCGAGTTCGACACCTTCGGCAACCCGCTCTCGGGCGCCAACGGCTTCACCGGCGGCGGCCTCGCCCAACCCTTCTCGGTCGCGATAGACGCCTCGGGCAACGCCTGGGTCTCGAGCTACGGCGCCATCTCCCCCGGCGCGCCCGTTGTCTCGGAGTTCGCGCCCAACGGCACAGCCATCACCTCAAACGGCTTCGCCTGCGGCAAAAACTGCGGGTTCCTCGCCATGGACTCGAACCAGAACCTCTGGGTCTCCGGTGCGCCGCAGGTCTCCGTCGTCCGCAGCTCCGGCGCCATGCTCACCGCCTTCACGCCGAACAGCTTTTCCTCCGGCATATCCGTGGACAGCCAGGGACACGGCTGGGCTATCGGCTCCGGCCGCAACCTCTCGCGGCTTACCATCCCCGCGACCATCGCGCAGTTCGCCGAAGGCGTCACCTACGCCGCCGGCAACGAGACCAACGCCCTCGCCATCGACGCCGCCGACAACATCTGGTTCACCAGCCCGAAGAACAACGCGCTCGGCAAGTTCTCCTCCGCTGGCTCAGCCCTCTCACCCGCCACCGGCTTCACCGGCGGCGGCCTCAGCGGCCCAACCGGCATCGCCGTCGACGGCGCCGGCCGCGTCTGGATCGCCAACCGCGACGGCAACTCCGTCTCCAGCTTCGATCCCTCCGGCAAACCCCTCTCGCCCGCCGGCGGCTTTCAGGCAGCCGGCATCTCGAATCCCCGCGGCATCGCCGTCGACCCCAGCGGCAACGTCTGGGTCACCGACTTCACCGGCAACGCCGTCACAGAGTTCCTCGGGGCCGGCTCCCCTACCGCCGCGCCGCAGACCTCAGCAAATCATGGCCAAAGACCCTAGCAACCTCGGCAAAAACGCGCGAAATGACACCTGTCCTCGGCGGATTTTGCGCCTGATCAGCGTCCTGACTCACTCGCCCGGATAAACGCCGAGGCATACGCATGCATCCCCTTCAACCCGTCCTCGTTGATGTACACCATGTGCCCCGTGGGGAAAAAGTGATAGCTGATATTGTCCTCAAGCGCCTTTGGCATCGGCAGGTGCTTCATCTCGTACATTGAACCAAAATAAAGGGTTCCGAGATCGAAGTACCCGCCCATCAGCATCACCTTCATGCGCGGATTGCGCTTCATCGCGCTCGCCAGATCACCCATCACGTTCACGCTTGCATCCGGCCGCTCGCCCTTCGGCGTGGCATGCCGCAGCTCCCAGTCGAATCCCGGCAGCGCATACGCGCTCGGCATGTATGTCGCTTGCTCTCCATACTTCAAGTCGTTGCGAACATAGGAGTTAATTGCCGCATTGAAGGCCGAGCTGATGCCGTTCGTGAACGGATCGTAGTCCGACTCCGAGTTCAGCGGATCCATCGCCGGCCCCTGATACCGCGAGTCCAGCCGCCCCACCGTAATATCCTCCGCCCCGCGCAGCTGCTGGGCAAACTGCGCGCCGCTGAGTCGAAGGTTCGCCTTCACCCAGTAGGCAGCCGGTATCCCCGTGTAAGCATTGAGCTTCTCCGCCACCGCCTGCTTTCGCGCCTCCGCCAAATCTGATCCCTGCAGCAGAGCCGAGGCATACTCGCCCAGCGTGTACTCCTCCACCTGCTTCAGGAACGGCACAAGCTCCGTAGGCTGATTCGGAACCCGTTTGTGATACCAGGCCGTAGCCGCAAAGCTTGGCAGTGCAGCCACATACGCAATATCGGTGCCGGGGTTCGCGGCCGGTCCGTCGGCCGTGATGTCGAAGCTGAAGATCTGGCTCAGCAGCATCACGCCGTTGAGGTCCAGATGGTTCTCAAGCAGGTTCGACAGCACCGCCGACCGGGTCGTGCCATAGCTCTCGCCAAAGAGGTATTTGGGCGAGTTCCAGCGGTTGTACTTCGTCAGAAAACGTCGCACAAAGCGATCGAACGCATGCGCGTCCTGATCGGTTCCCCAGAACGCCTTCCCCGCATCCTTGCCCATGATGCGGCTGAAGCCTGTGCCCGGCGCGTCGATGAAGACCAGATCGGTAACGTCGAGCAGGCTGTACTGGTTCTCAACTATCGTGTAGGGCGCGGCCGGATCGTGCTGGGCGTCGGTCGTGACCACGCGCCGCGGACCGAAGCTGCCCATATGCAGCCACATGGTGCTCGAGCCCGGGCCACCGTTATAGAGGAAGGTGACCGGACGCACCTCACCTGCCGCCGCTTTTTTGAAGTACGCGGCGTAGAAGATGCGAGCCGTCGGAGGAGCCTCTTCCGGCTTCTCCCGGTCCGGCTGGCGAACGCCGGCCTCCGGCAGCAGTTTGCCATCGAAGGCAAGTGTTGCGTCCTGCGCGTCGGTCGCGCCAACCGTGA
>CAXTJC010000293.1:0-4858 GCA_964244225.1 uncultured Acidobacteriaceae bacterium | reverse complement strand
GCGGAAGGGGTGGAGCGGGAGCGCAGCGAGGACCCGGGGCTGCTGCACTCGGTAGAACAGCTCTGGGTCGGCGCGGTTCCGGAGACACAGCAGCGGACGGTCTTTGTGGGCGGTATCGGCAATCTGGTGCCTCGGACGGGATCGGATGCGGGGCGGGAGCGGCTGCGCGAGGTGCTGGCGGCGCTTGAGGCCAAGCAGCGGCTGTTCGAGCTGCTGAATGTTTATATCGACACGCAGCAGCAGAGCGTTCGGGTGGTCTTCGATCTGGAGGAGCAGGCTCCGGAGATGGCCGGCCTGGTGCTGATCGCGGCGCCGGCCCGCGTTGGCGGGGAGATGCGGGGAACGGTCGGCGTCATTGGAACGACGCGCATGGACTACGAGATGACCATGAACGCCGTCAGCTACGTGGCCGGGGCGTTCCAGCGCATGCTGTATCCCTCAGGGTAGCCAGGATCGAGCAGTTGCATCGGATGGTGCAGGGGTGGACGCGTGGACGAGCAGAGTCGATGGGGACGGTTTCCGCGATGGCCGGGAACCAGCAACAATAAAAAAGACGCTATGAGAACAGAGGAAACCATGCAGGACGAGGTACTGGACGGACAGGAACCCGCGGCGAGTGAGGCGGCGGAGACAGGCGAGGCAGCCGCCGCGCCACAGATCACGCAGACTGAGATGGACCAGGTAGCCGCGGAGCGGGACCAGCTGCGCGATCGGCTGGCGCGGCTGCAGGCCGAGTTCGACAATGCACGCAAGCGCGAGGTAAAGGATCGGCAGGATGCCCGGGACTATACCGTGCAGGGCACAATCGAGCCGTTTCTGGGAGTCATGGATAACTTTCAGCTGGCCCTGAGCGCGAAGGGCACGGCGGAGCAGCTGAAGGCTGGCGTGGAGATGATCCTGCGACAGATGGAAGAGGCTCTGAAGGGGCTAAATGTGCAGCCGGTTGAGAGCATCGGCGCGCAGTTCGATCCGCGGGTTCACGAGGCGCTGGGCAGCATTGAAACCAAGGAGTTCCCGGATCATCAGGTACTGGAGGAGATTCGGCGCGGCTATAGGCTGCGGGATAAGCTGCTGCGGCCGGCGTTGGTGCGGATCGCGGCCAATCCGGATCAGGTCAGTGATTAGTGCATTTCTCCTGATGCTATGGCGTTGTTCAAGTGCAAGGGAGGCCATTTTCCTTGAGAGAAAATGGCATCGACGGGAGTGGCTTTCTCTACACCTTCAGGAGAAATGCCATAGTTCAGGGAACAGGACTTAGGAAGTACGAACAACGGGCCGGGGTATAACCCGCTGCCTGGGTTGGTCAAATAGAGAGATCCAAGAGATGAGTGCGACGGCAAACGTGACCAAGATTGATTACTACGAGCAGTTAAGCGTCTCGCGCGATGCGAGCGACGGCGAGATCAAGACCAGCTATCGCAAGCTGGCCATGCAGTATCACCCGGACCGCAACCCGGACAATCCGGCGGCCGAGGAGAAGTTCAAGGCCTGCAGCGAGGCGTACGGCGTGCTCAGCGATCCGGAGAAGCGGGCTGCCTATGACCGCTACGGCCATGCGGCGTTCCAGGCGGGCGGACCTGCCAGCGGCGGCGGCCCGTTCGGCGGGAATGTGCAGGACGTGGGAGACATCTTCGGCGATCTGTTCGGCGAGATGTTCAATATGGGCGGCGGTGGCGGACGCAAGACATCGCGTGTGCAACGCGGCCGCGACATGCAGATGAGCATAGCGCTGGAGTTTGAGGAGGCGGTCTTCGGCAAGGAGAAGGAGATCTCCTTTCGCCGGATGGAGATGTGCGTGGAGTGCCACGGATCGGGCGCGGCGAAGGGCAAGTCGCCCATCACCTGCACGCAGTGCGGCGGTCGAGGCCAGCAGCGCTTTCAGCAGGGCTTCTTTTCCGTGGCTCGGACGTGTTCGGTCTGCAACGGTACGGGAACACTGATTGTCGATCCATGCGCGGTATGCCGGGGCGAGACACGGGTGCAGCGCGAGCACAAGATCTCGGTGAAGGTGCCTGCGGGGGTCGAAGAGGGAACGAGGATCCGGTACAGCGGCGAGGGCGAGGCAGGCAAGTTCGGCGGCCCGGGCGGCGATCTCTACATCGTCCTGAGCGTGAAGGCGCATGCGTTCTACGAGCGTGATGGCGACGACCTGCACTGCGTTCTTCCGATCAGCTTTCCACAGGCGGCGCTGGGAACGGAGCTGGAGATCGAGACGCTCGAGGGCAAAGAGGTCATCAAGGTTCCGGAGGGCACGCAGAGCGGACGCGAGTTCAAGCTGAAGGGCAAGGGCGTGCCACACCTGAACGAACGCGGCAAGGGCGACCTGATTGTGGAGGTTCGGGTGAAGACGCCGGCCAAGCTGACGCGCGATCAGAGGGAGCTGCTGCGGCAGCTGGGAGACACCCTGGTGGTCGAGAATACGCCGCACTCGCGTGGCATCCTGGACAAGGTCAAGGAGATCTTCAGCTAGATCAATGTGCGACGGTAAGCCGGATGGCTTCGCCGCGGAGGACGCGATGGCCGGCCTGCGGGGACTGGCCCGTCACCAGGGCTGACGGGGAGACCTGCACGATGGGGGCGGGGGCTTGCTGGTTCGGGGCAGGGCTCTGGCCCGGGAAGAATGAGTCATGGTACGTCGGCGCAACGGGGGTTGGCGGCGCTGGTGGCGCGGGAATATCAGCGTAGACGCGCAGGCCGAGCTCTCTGGCGCGCGCGGCTGCGCCCGAGAGCGAGAGACCGGTGAAGCTAGGAGCGACGAAGCCCTGCGGCGAAGAGGTCAGGGGTTCGCTGAGCAGCAGGCTGACGGTCGGCCGGTCGACGCCTTCAGCGTTCGGCGGCGGAGTCTGTGCGAGGACCAGTCCACTCTCGCCGGGGGCGGGCAGGGCCGCGATGATGCCAACCTCAAGCGACGCTTTGCGAAGCGCCATCGAGGCGGGGCGTTCGGCCTGGCCGACTACGTTCGGGATTGAAACCTGCTGCGGGCCGAGGCTTTCGGTGATGCGGATGGGCCACTCATGCCGGACCACCGCGCCCGGAGCCGGAGACTGGCCGAGGATGTGGCCGGAGGCCGTCGTTGTCGAATAGAAACGGTTTTCCAGACGCAGGCTGAGACCAAGGCGGCCCGCGGTATGGGCGGCTTCGGCGAGCGTCAGGCCGGCGAGCGACGGAACCTCAACCTCACTGCCGTGGATGGCGAAACGCATGGCCACGAACGCGGATAGAAGCGCCACTGCGAGCATGGCCATCGCGGTCAGGAGGATGGAGAAGAAGCGTCTCATGAGCTGGATCGAGGATAACGCGGACGGAGCGGGCTCACTCGAATCCATAGTGGCGTACAGAATATAGAAGGCGTTCTCACGGATGCTGCCGAGGGGTTGGAGCTAACTGCAGGTCTCTCCACTCCGCGAGACATATAGCTGTCTCGCTTCGGTCGAGATGACACTTCGTAAAGAGAACGGAGACGACTCCATACGATAACTCACGCTCTATCGGCGGTTGTCGGTTGCGGGCTCGGGATGAATCAGCAGCCGGGCGACCTCGGGCGAGTCGCGTTTGAAGTCGCTTTCAAGTTCGGTGATCAGTTCGTGAACGCGGGCCATCGGCAGGTCGTCGGGCAGGGTGCAGTGGCATGAGACCTGGATGAGCGCTTCGTGGTTCGGCGTGCCGCCCATCCGGGTGACCAGAACGTCGTGGATATCGAGGATGCCGGGAATCGTGGTTGCGAGGCGGCGGAGCCGAAGCTCAAGCTGCCGGTCGCGTTCGAGCGAGGAGGGCTGCACGATGGTGGAGGGTTCGCTCTCGATGTGGGTGAGGATGGAGCGGATCTCGGGGACGTCCTTGTGGATCTCGGCCTCGAGTTCGGTGACGAGGTCATGCGCCTTGCGCAACGGCATGGTCTCGTCGACCTCGAGGTGCTGTTCGAGATGCAGACCATCGGCGTGCTTCTGCAGGGTGAGGTCATGGATGGCGAGATTGGCGCGGGCGGCGACGGCACGCACGCGGTCGTGGAGGGTTTCGGCCTTGCTCGCGAGAGGGACGGAGTGGATGATGACGTCGGCGCCGGGAAGATGGCGCTCGACGGCTGCCGTGGCTGCCTGATTGATCTGTTCGGTGCGTTGAAAGGTCAGGTTGCGGGGCATGCCGAGGGTGAGATCGGCGAAGAAGCTGGAGCCGGACTGCCGGACGCGGAGGCGATTGATGGAGAGCACGCCGTCGATGGCGGCGAGATCGCGCGAGAGGTCGCGGCGGATGTTGGCGCGGGAGCCGTCGGCGTTATGGCTGGGTGTGGCGTCGAGCAGGTTGTCGATGGTCTGGCGGGCAAGGCGCACGGTGACGCGCAGAATGATCGCGGAGACGGCCAGGGCAGCAATCGGATCGGCGATCTCAAGCCCGGGAATGTGCATGCGCTCGCCGAGCCAGGTGGCCGACAGACCGAGCAGAACGGCCGTTGAGGACCAGATATCGGTGCTGAAGTGGACGGCGTCGGCTTCGAGCGCAAGCGACTGATGCGTCCGGGCGGTCTGATGAAGCTTGCGGGCGCGTGAGAAGTCCACCGCAATCGAGAGCAGAAGGACCACGAAGGGCCATGGCCCGAGGGCGAGCGACAGGTGCTCACGGAAGAACAGCCGGCGGACGGCCTCGGTGATGATCCAAAGGCTGGACGCGAGCATCAGCACGGTTTCGACGAAGGCGGAGAGGCTCTCGATCTTGCCGTGGCCGTAGTTGTGTTCTTCGTCGGCAGGCCGGTCGGCGACGCGGATGGAGAGCAGGGTAATGAACGCGGCGACGAGATCGATGGAGGAGTGCGCGGCCTCGGAGAGCATGCCGAGAGAGCCGGTCAGAAGACCTGTCAGCAGCT
>CAXTJC010000292.1:0-4860 GCA_964244225.1 uncultured Acidobacteriaceae bacterium | reverse complement strand
ATCCGTCGGCTTCACCCCCGCCCCGTCGAGTGCCGCCGCATACGTCACCAGCTTGAAAGTCGACCCCGGCTCGTACACATCGCTTACCGCCAGGTTCTGCAGCACGCTCGCATCCATGTGCCGCTGATCGTTCGGATTGAACCGCGGCGCGATAGCCAGAGCCAGCACATGCCCTGTATGCGGATCCTGCACCACCACCGTGCCGTGCAGCGCCTTCGTCTTCTCCATCTGCGCGTCCAGCGCGCGCTCTGCCATATACTGAATGTTCGCGTCGATCGTCAGCACCAGGTTTTCGCCCGGCTGCGGCTGCTGCTCCTCTGAGCCCAGCACATGCCGCTTCGCATCGAGCGCCGTCAGCATATGCCCCGGCTCCCCATGCAGCTCGCCGTCAAACTCGCTCTCAAGCCCGCCCAGCCCCGTGTCGTCCGTGCCGACATACCCCAGCACCTGTGCGCTCAGATCGCCATTCGGATAAAACCGCTTGAACTCCTTCTGCAGGTACACCCCTTTGAGGTTCAGCTCGCGGACTCGCGTCGCCGTCTCCGCATCCAGCTTGCGCGCCACCCAGGCAAAGTTCTTCGACGCATTAAAGCGCGCCAGCATCTGCGGCTCACTCGTAAACCTGTCCCACGACTCCTTGTGCACCAGCTTGGCCAGCATCTCCGCCGCCTGCGGCCGGTTCTCGCCCAGCTCGCTCGGCACCGCATACACGCTGTCCACCAGCACCGTCATCGCCAGCTCGCGCAGGTTGCGGTCGTAGAGCACCCCGCGCCGCGGCGCTACCTCAAACGTCCGCTGCTGCTGCATCGCCGCCGTATGCACGTAGTAGCCATGCCGCACCACCTGTAGCCACGTCAGCCGCAGCCCAATCGCCGCCGTCCAGAAGCAGAAAAATAAAGCCACGTAGGTGAAGCGGATCCTCCGTATCGGAGCCGTCATCACCTGCCGTGGCGTTGTCTGCTGCATTTGTAACTCTTTCCACTACATATTTACCATTCCACGCCCGAGATGCGAATGACGGTCAACTGACAACGGACAGCCGCTTACTGCAGCGCCATCGGCCCGGCCTGCGCCAGCACCGGTGCATTCGGATCGCTCGCACCCAGCCCATCCGGCCGCACCACCTGTCCGGGTTGCGGAACATTCAGGCCCAGCTGCTTGGCCAGCACGTCAATCCGCTGCGGATCGGTCAGCTGCGCCTCCGCCAGCCGAAGCTGCCGGTTCTCCTCGCGCATCTGCTCCACCGTTGTCTTCTGCGCCTCAACCTTGTAACCGATTTCGATCGCCGAAAAATGCTGCCATACATACACCATCACCAGGCAGAACAGCACACTCATCACGATCGAGAACTGCCGCATCTCCCGCCGCCGCTCCGGGTCGTCCGCCTTCACAATCCGGCTGTTGTCCAGGTGCTTGGCAAAGAAGACCTCGGGCGTCGGGCCGCGGCGAGCCTTTCTCTGCGTGTCGAACAGCATGGCGTTGTGCTCGGTCAGCGACCGTCGCGGATCCCGCCGCGTCGTCGGCAGTGCCGCACTCATCATCTCGATCTCTCGCCCTGCCATCGCCGCCGTTGCCATCGTCCTACCTCGTCCAATCCATGCCGGGCCGCCCCCGGGTCCTGCCAATCTTCGCCACATCCTCAAGTCAACCGGGCTGAGGTTGCTATAGGAGGATGGGATGGGTGAAACAAAGTTGTCTTTCGCCTGAAAGCACGGTAGGACAACCCCAGCCCGATCTTTTGTCATCTTTTTCTTTTACATAAGACTGCACTAAAAATGGTGCAGGTGGAAGCTCCATTTTCCACAAGAGACGGAAACCTCTAAACCTTCTCCGCCGCCCTCAGCTTCGCGCTGCGGCTCCTCGGATTTCTGAGCTGCTCTTCCTCTGCCGCAGTCACCGGCTTCTTGGTCAGCATCTCGAACCTCTTCTCTCGGCCAGCCTCCCGAAACGAGTCCTTTACCAGCCGATCCTCCAGCGAGTGAAAGCTGATCAGCACCACTCGCCCGCCAGGCTTCATCAGAGACCCCGCGCTCTTCAGCAGCGATTGAATCTCTCCCAGCTCGTCATTCACGCGAATCCGGATCGCCTGGAAAGTCCGTGTTGCGGGATGAATCTTGTCACCTTTCATTGATGGGGCGCTAACCGAGATCACCTGGGCCAACTGCGCCGTCGTTGATATCGGTCGCGCCCGCACAATGGCTCTGGCGATTCTCCGCGACCTCCTTTCCTCTCCGAATTCGTAAATGAGATTGGCAAGCTCTTCCTCGCCCGCCTCATTTACCACCTGTTCGGCCGTCTCGCCGCTCCGCGTGTCCATCCGCATGTCGAGCGGCCCATCGGCCCGAAAACTAAATCCCCTGTGCGCCCCGTCCAGCTGCAGGCTGCTGACGCCAAAGTCCGCCAGCAAGCCATCCAGGCTCCGCGGCTTCAGTTCGCCCAGCCCTTGTGAAAACGCCTTCGGCACGAACTCTACTGCCGGCATCACCTCGCCAAGCTCCGCGGCCAGCGCATCGAGCCTCGCCCGTCCTAGCGCCATCGCCTCCGCATCGCGGTCGAAGCAGATCAGCCTGCCTTCGCCGCCCAGCCTCCGCGCAATCGCCTCGGAGTGCCCGCCCAGCCCCAGCGTCGCGTCAACCATCACGCCGCCCGGCCGCACATTCAGGTATTCGAGTACCCCTTCTAAAAGAACCGGCACATGTCGCGGTACATTCATTTATTCCCGCTCCATACTCCCCACTAAGGGGAAACCTTCGTCTCTTTGGCCCTACTCCCCAAGTCCCAGGGTTCTAAGCCCTACTCCCTAAGCCCTGCCCTGACTAAATCCCCAGCTCCGAAAGTCCTGCCATCTCTTCCGTCGAAAGCTCCTGCGGTTGCGCCTCCACCGTCGGTCGGCTCAAAACCTCAAGAAACTTCTGCGACCCGTACACCAGGACCTCCGCCGTCAATCCCGCCTTGTCCCGCAGAATCTGTGGCAGCAACAGCCGGCCCTGGTTATCCATCTCCGCCATCTGCCCGTAGTAGTTCGTTACATCCAGAAACTTCCGCTTCGCCGGGTTTGTGCTCGGAATCTTGGCCAAAGCCGCCTCGATCTCCTCCCACGCCTTGATCGGCCACAACTCAGCCCGCCTTCCGTCCTTGCTCGTGATGTAGAACTCCTGCTTTGCCTCCGGCCCACCCTCCAACTGCGAACGAAAGTCCGCCGGCAGCTTCAGCCGGCCTTTCTCGTCCACGCGCGTCGGGTGATTTCCGCGAAACATAACTTCCCGCCTCAGGAACTGGCCGTCGCGGTAAGATCATCTCGAAAGAGGCGGTATTCAGACCCTTTCACTCCACTTTCGACCACTTCGATCCACATACTCACCCGCCCCCATACCTGAAGCAAGCGGAAAATCGTTGAGCACAGTGGAAAATCTGCGGAGAAATGCAAATACATGCGGAGAAAATCGCTCGAATCCGCTATACCGCAGGCAACCCTTTTACAACCACAACCTGTTGTGGTTAACGCGTGTGGTTCTCCCCCCATTTCGCTTAATATTCGCCCTAGACGCCGCAACGAACACTCTGCTAGCGAACTAAAAGCGAAACTGCCACGCTCGTTCCCTATTCGCTATTCTTGTTTTTTGCTTTGTTTTTTCTGTTTTCTGTTCCTACCGCCTGCGCCTGCTGCCTACGCCCGTGTCGCCCGCTTCCGCTTTAGCAGCCACACCAGATACCACAGCACCAGTAAGTTGATCACCAGCAGACCACCACGCATCCCGCTCGGCCGCCGGATCAGCTCATACAACTCCCACGGCAGAAAAGAAATCGTCAGGATCAGCGTCAGGTACTCCGCCCACACCTTCTCTAGCAGCAGACCGATGCCCTCCGTCAGCGCCAGCGCGGAGTACGCAAACGTCGCAAATCCGATCTCCCGCAGCCGCTCCGCATCGATCAGATCCACCTTGTCCATCACCAGGCCCACCACCCGGCTCTCCGGATCGAACCGCAGCGCCGCCGCCAGTCGCATCACCTCATCGCTCAGGTCTTTATGCAGCAGGTGAATCGCGCCGATTCCGATGCAGAAAAAAAACAGCGATTTTGCCAGCTTAAATAAACCAATCAGCAGCAAGCCGTTGTCATGAACGCTCGTCTGCTCGTGAACGCCGGTCCCGCCGTGGCCTCCCACCTCTGTCTGCACCGTTTGCCCCAACACACCCTGCCTCGCATCCCGCGTCTCAAGCATCCATCGTCCTGAGTCTTCAGTTGACGGCGGCACTTCGCAAATGTCAACGAGCCGCCCGCGCCCTGCATTCTGCCGTATTAACCACCCGCGTCGTCTTCTTGTGGATGCTATCAACGCTCTTCAAATAAGTACGCGCTATGTGCACATGCACTCTTTCCGCTCACGCACACTTAGCTGTGGCGATTCTTTTGAATCCACTCCTCGGCTAGCACCGTAGATGCTAGTGAACGATATGATCCGCAGAGGCTGGGCCAAAGCCTCTCCTAAACGCCTCACCTGCAACACGCACCAACAGTTCGAAAGGAAATGTACGACTATGAAGAAGACTCTCCTCGCCTCTCTGGCTGCAACAGCTCTCGCTGTCTCGACCCTTAGCCTCTCCGCCCAGATGAAGGATCCTGATGTCGGCGGCGCGCCCATGTCCCCGACCAGGAACGTCGTGCAGAACGCCTCGGCCGCCCCGAACCTTTCCACCCTGGTCGCCGCCGTCAAGGCTGCCGGCCTGGTCGACACCCTCTCCGGCCCCGGCCCTTTCACCGTCTTCGCTCCGGACAACGATGCCTTCAACAAGCTGCCCGCTGGCACCGTGGACACCCTCGTCAAGCCTGAGAGCAAGGCCGACCTGACCAAGATCCTCC
>CAXTJC010000291.1:0-4886 GCA_964244225.1 uncultured Acidobacteriaceae bacterium | reverse complement strand
AAAGCTGTCATGCATGCCGTTTACGGCGCCGCAGCTTGCGTCGGTGGTAACAGTGGCAAAGAGCGCCGAGTTCGCGATACCGAAGCGAACCTCCTTGCCTTCCATGTTGCCGCCCGCCTGCGTCGCGGAAACGTGCGCGTCCACGTGATGCAGGAGCGGATTGCCATGCGATTCAGCCCAGTACGTGGTAAACGTACCGGCAAACCAAAGCAGGGTCATGGCGGCGAGCACAGCCCAGCCGTGCTTTGGAGATCCGACCATCTGTCCGAGAGTTACAGTGAGCGCTGCAGGGATGAGAAAGATTGCCAGCATCTGTAAGAAGTTGCTGAGAGCTGTCGGATTCTCGAAGGGATGCGCACTGTTGGTATTGAAGAAGCCACCACCGTTTGTGCCCAGCATCTTGATGGCTTCCTGCGAGGCGACCGGGCCTTGTGCGATGGTCTGGGTCGTAACAGTGGAGGTTTTGCCGTCAGTGCCGGTGACGGTCTGCGGCTCAATGAGCTTGACCGTGTCGTAGCTTTTCAGGTTTTGAACGACACCCTGCGAGACGAGGACGAGGGCGAAGACAATCGAGAGTGGAAGAAGAATCCAGAGGGTGCCGCGCGTGAGATCGACCCAGAAGTTGCCTAGGGTCTTGCTTTCACGACGGGCGATGCCGCGCACGAAGGCGATGGCGAGCGAAAGCCCGACGGCGGCAGACCAGAAGTTATGCGTCGCGAGTCCGAGCATCTGTGTGAGATAGCTCATGGTGGACTCGGGCACGTAGGCCTGCCAGTTGGTATTAGTCGTGAAGGATATAGCCGTGTTGAGGGCAAGGGCGGATTCAACACCGGGCAGATGCTGTGGATTGAGTGGAAGAAGACCTTGAAGCCGCTCGACAATGTAGGTGAGGAGGAGTGTGGCAGCGCTGAAGAGGAGCATCGCGACGGCGTACTCGGTCCAACGCATTTCGGTGTCGGCTTGTATGCCGGTGCAGCGATAGAGAAGACGTTCGCAGGGAAGCAGGAGAGGATCAAGGAAGGTCTTACGTCGATCGAAGACCCGGGTCATGTAGCTGCCCATCGGCTTCGCGAGCAGAAGGATTGCCGCGATGAAGACGGCAATTTGAAGCCAACCGTTCAAAGTCATGAGTATGTAACCTTTTTAGAACTTTTCCGGACGAAGTAATGCATAGACGAGATAGATCAGAAGAAGCGCCGAGAGAAGCAGGAGAATGATGTTAAGGATCAAGGGCGATCTCCTTTGAGGAGATCGCAACCACGCAGATACGAGATGCTCACTGCGAACAGGGCGAGGATTATGACGAGAGCGACGATGTCCAAGAGAGAGCCTCACTTTGTGAAAGAAGCTTAAAGGTGCCAGGCAGGACGACCGACAAGAGTGGATCACGAGTTTGTTTACGGGGTGACCAACTGGCCAGAAACGTCATATATGCCTCACTTCTTATTCCAAGGCGAGAGACCATAGAAAGTCTGTAGGAAAGCCATAAAAAAGTTATAAGTTTCTTTTTGAGAAGCCTATTCTGAGGCTATCTCAGAGCGCAGGCGATAACCCACCCAAGGCTCGCTGATGATGAGGCTCTGTCCATCACCTCGATCGAGTTTTTTACGCAGCTGTCCGACGAGAACGCGGAGGTACTCGGGCTGACCATCGCCTGCCGGACCCCAGATGGTACGCAAGAGAACCTTGTGGGTCAGGACACGGTCGGGGTTGCGCAGGAAGAGAGCAAGAAGCTCAAATTCCTTCGGGGTGAGGTGGAGATCCTGTCCAGCGAGCGTGACGGTGTGCGCGGCTACGTCAAGAACGAAGCCCGCGACCTCCAGGTGTGCTTCGACAGGATTGGGGTCGTTGATACGGCGGAGATGAACGCGCACGCGAGCAAGCAGCTCCGGCATGCTGAACGGCTTGGTGAGATAGTCGTCGGCGCCTTCGTCGAGCGCCTTGACCTTCATGGCGTCGGAGTCGCGGACACTGAGGACGATGATGGGGGTGAAGGCGATGCGACGTACGGCCTGTGTCAGCTCAAGGCCGTTCAACTCCGGCATAACGAGGTCAGTGATGATGAGGTCGGGACGTTCCGCTTCAAAGTGCCGGAAAGCTTCCAATCCATCATTTGCCACGGTAACGGCGTAGCCGCTGCTTTGGAGCGATGTGCGAAGCATGCGAGTGATCTGGCGTTCATCATCGACAACAAGAATGCGCTTCACGCGGTCTCCTGGGTGACGATGTGTAGATCGACGTGCGGCGCCTCCGCCATGAATCGCTGCAGGGCGAGAAAATAAAGATAGGAGCGCAGGCCATGCGTTGCGGATCGGCCGACGATGGCTTGGGTGATGCGATTAGTTTTTATGTACGCGGCAGTGGTGCGAGCGGTGTCTTTGCCAGGGAGAGTGACGATCTGCGCACCGAGGTTTACAGCCAGTTGAAGGCTGGCTTCGAGGACGCGTTTTCGATCGGTTCCGGCATCCTGCTCGCGCGGGACATGAAGGACGTAAAGCTCCGCATCGAGCGCCTGCGCGAGACGAGCGCCACGTGCGATGAGGTCGCGAGCCTGTGGATTGGAGCTGATACACACCGCAATTTTTTCCGCAACAGCCCAATGCGACCCGAGCCGCTTGCGTTTCACGTAGTCATCCAGCGTGCGATCGACCGCGCGCGTGACGCGCTGGAGAGCCATCTCGCGAAGGGCGATTAGATTACCGCGACGGAAGAAGTTTGCGAGGGATCGCTCGATACGCTCGGGAGGATAGATGTCACCGCGTCGCATGCGCGTGACAAGGGCCTCCGGGGTGACGTCGCTGATGACGATCTCGTCCGCACGGTCCAGCACCCAATCCGGCACCTGCTCGCGTACTGAGATACCGGTGAGCGCCTGTACCCGCGGCGTGAGGCTTTCAACGTGCTGGATGTTGATAGTGCTGAGAACATCGATTTTATGATCGAGCAGCAGAAGGACGTCTTCATAGCGCTTCGAGAGACGGCTGCCCTCGATGTTGGTATGAGCCAGCTCGTCGATGAGAGCGACCTGCGGAGCGCGGGCCAGGATGGCATCGACGTCCATCTCGGAGAAGAGAGTTCCTTTGTAATCCACACCGCGGCGCGGGATCTGTTCGAGTTTTTCTGCCAGCTCAGCTGTCCCTGTGCGACCGTGCGTTTCGACGATCCCGATGACTACG
This sequence comes from uncultured Acidobacteriaceae bacterium, assembly GCA_964244225.1. GTDB lineage: Bacteria > Acidobacteriota > Terriglobia > Terriglobales > Acidobacteriaceae > Edaphobacter. Next base: position 1,710 of record CAXTJC010000291.1, on the reverse strand, counting down.
TCTTCTCCACGGCCGTTGCGGCGAATGCCTTCGCTGAGCATGCTGAAGGTCTTGCCGACGCCGGGGGCGTAGCCGAGGAAGAGCTTGAAGCGGCCCCGCTCCTTCTCCGGTGAGCTGGCGAGGAGCCAGTCTTCGGGCGATTTTCGAGTTGGATCAGGAGATTCGGCCACGCCGTAAGATACACCTCATGAACTCGCGGCGCTTTACAGAGATCACCCGCTGGCTGGTAGCGTTCGGCATTCTCGCCTGGATTATCACCCTGTATCACCTGTGGCTTCATGTTAATCCTACGACGGTTGCGCTTACGCTGCTGCTTTACATCTTGGTGCTTGCGGCGCAGTTGGGGTTGCGGCACGCTGTGGTCATCTCTCTTGTCGCGACTGCCGGCTACAACTTCTACTTTCTACCGCCGGTCGGCACGTTTGTGATCTCGGACCCGGAGAACTGGCTGGCGCTGCTGGCGTTTCTTGCGACAAGCGTGATCGGCAGCCGGTTGGCGCAGAAGGCACGCGATGAGGCGGAGGAGGCGCGGGTTCGGCAACGGGAGATTGAGGTCCTCTTCACGTTGAGCCGCGAGCTTCTGCGGACTGAGAATGTCGCCGCCCTGGTGTATGCGCTGCCGAAGCTGATCAATTCCTCATCGCGAGCCGAGGCGGTGGTGCTCTATCTGCTTGACGGAGACCGACTATATCAATCCGGTCTGCAGCTGATCTCTGGCGTAGAGATTCCGCACTTTCGGCAGCTGGCGCTTACGCTCTCAGGTCCGGAGACAAGCGCGGGTGAGGAGACGCTGATTCCGTTGCGGGCTGGTGTACGACCGCGAGGTTTGCTGATGGTGCGCGGTGTGCGGCTTTCGCCGGAGAGCTTCCAGGCGATTGGCGGTCTGGTCTCAATTGCGCTCGACCGCGCGCAGGCGCTTGAGGATGTGGCGAAGAGCGAGGCGAACAAGGAGAGCGAGCGGTTGCGAACGCTCATCCTCGATTCGATCACGCATGAGCTTCGGACGCCGCTGACGTCAATAAAAGGCGCGGCGAGCACGCTGCTGACGATGGAGGCAATGGGAGAAGAGGATCGTCGCGAGCTGTTGACGATTGTGGACGAGGAGTCCGACCGGCTGAACCGACTGGTAAGCCAGGCGGTCGAAATGGCCCAGATCGAGGCGCAGGAGATTCATATGAACTTCGTGCCGATCTCCATCGCCGATGTTGTCGAGCATGCGCGCTCAGGCTGCGGATCTGTGGCCAGCACGCATACGCTTACGGTCAGCCTGCCGCTGCTGCCGAAGGTGATGGCGGACGCGGAGATGGTGGGCAAGGTGCTATGCAATCTGCTCGAGAATGCTGCGAAGTATTCGAAGCCGGACTCCAGCATCGTGGTTTCGGCAGAAGAGAGAGATGGCTTTGTTCTGACGAGTGTTGCCGACCGTGGAATCGGAATCGACACGGCCGAGCAGGCGTTGATCTTCGACCGGCTCTACCGATCCCGTGCACAGAGCGGAGGGACGCCGGGAACGGGGATGGGTCTGGCGATCAGTCGCGCAATCGTTGAGTCTCATGCGGGCAGCCTGACTGTCACGAGCCAATTGGAGCATGGATCGGTGTTTACATTCAGCCTTCCTGTCGTCCAGTCATGACGACCCGCTAGAGCATTTCTCTTGATGCTATGGCGTTGTTCAAGTGCAAGGGAGGCCATTTTCCTTGAGAGAAAATG
>CAXTJC010000290.1:1232-4888 GCA_964244225.1 uncultured Acidobacteriaceae bacterium | reverse complement strand
ACGGTGCCATTCCGCAGGTTCGCCCGCAGCGGCCCGTTTGCCTTCAGCGTAATGCCCTGCAGCGTCGCCTTCAGCGGATTCAACTCCGCCGTGCCGGCGAGCGCGGCAGGAGTCTTGAGCGGCCCATTGACGGTAATCACGCCATCGATCCGCGAGCTCGCCGCCAGCCCCGGGCTCGCCGCCAGCAGCGCCATAGGCTTCGCAATATCCAGCCCCCGCAGCGTCAGCCTGGCCTGCGTGTCATAGTCCCCCACCAGCTGCGTCGTCGCATTCGCCGCGAGCTCCGCGCCTACCAGCGTCGAGTTCAGTGTCAGGTAAGCCGTTTTCCCCTGCGAGTGCGCCTCCGCTGTCACCTCTCCGAGCTGTTGCCCGTTATAGGCAATCTGCGTCAAACCAATATTCGCCTTCAGCCCCGGCTCCGTTACCGTGCCCCGCGCATCCGCCCGTAGGTTTAGCACTCCATCCACCGGCAGCTTCTGCTTCTGCACCGTATCGAACTTCGACAGCACCAGGTTGTCGCCCTGCACGTGCGCATGCAGCTGCTCCGTCGTCATGTTGTAGCCGCCATCGCCCGCAATCTGCATGCCGTGCAGCTTCACCAGCAGCTGCGTCGCTTCAATCTGCTTCCCTGCAACCGTCGCATCCACCAGCACCGACTCGTACCGCTCGCCATAGGCCATGCCGTTGACCAGGTTTACCTCGCCCGATCCGTTCAGCGCCTTCAGCGTTCCCTGCGCTTGCCCGTTGACCGAGAGCGTTCCCGTCACCGGATACTTACCCTTCTGTCCCGCAAGATCCAGCACATCGTCGAGCGAAGCGTTATTCAAGTTGACCTTCGCATCAATCGTGCTGCCGTCATCCCACACATACGAGACAGCGCCACGCCGCGACACAGCTCGTCGCGGCACAAACGTTCCCGATGCCGTCAGCACCGCGCTCCCGCGCTGAATCCTCGAGCTTCCAACCGCCAGCCCCTTCGGCTGATACTCCGCATCCGCCACGACAGAGTCGATATGCACATCCGCCTGCGTCCCCGCATGCAGAAAGAGATCGTTCGCCTGCAGATGCCCCTTCACATCGATATTTGCCAGCCGCCCCCGCGCCGTGCCCTGGAACCCCAGCGATCCATGCAGCACGATCGGCAGCGCGGCCGACCCCTTCTTGCCATTCGATTGCACGCCCAGGCTGGTCAGAAGCTGGTCGTACTCCCCAAGGTCCCGCACCGACGCATCAAGCCGCAGCGCCGTGAGTGGATCGCCCTTGTTAACCCCCAGCACGCCGCTCGCGTCGATCGTCGACTGCGGCGTCCGCGCCAGGAACTTGTCGATATTGACGACCTGCTGCTGCCCGCGATAGTGCGCGATCGCCTCCCCATTCAGCGGGATATTCGCAAGCGCTCCACGGCTGCGAACCCCTGTCGGCGCAAACTTCACATCAGCGTCCACATTCACAGTATCCGCGATCTCTGTCGCCGGGCCGCCCCACTCCGCCTTCACCGGCCCGCTAAACGCCGTATCGAATCCCAAATCCTTCGACTTCGTCTGCACGATCTCAAAGATCGATCGCAGCGTAATCTTGTTGATCGAGACGTTCAGCAGCGCATGCGCCCGTTGCACCGGTGTGATCGTCACCGAGTCCACCGGAGCCTTCGCGCCAACGCCAACCGCCGCCTTGTTCGCCGTCTGCGCCGCCGCCACCGTCGTTGCCGAGCCCGCTGGCGCGCTCGCCGGCACCTCACCCAGCCAGTTGGAAATTCGCAGCTCGCCCGTCGCGCTTCCGCCGCCCGGCAGGTATCCCGTCAGCGCCGTAAATAGCAGCTCCGTCGGCGTTACATGCAGCTGCGCGCCGCCATTGATATCGTGCACGCGAACCGACGCATCGCGATACCCGGCGTCATGCAGCTTCACCTCGCCCACTACCAGATAGCCCTTTACGCAATCCGGATCGGCCGGCAGCGCCTTTGTGCTCGGCGCCACCGCATCCTTCGGGTGTCGCCGCTGCCAGAAGTGCGGCTGCTTCTGCGCCTCCTGCGGTGCTGTCGTGCAGTTGTGTCCCTTCACATGCAGCTCGAGCGATCCGGCGTTCAGCCCATCGACCCCGCCCAACACCGCAATCTGCTTCAACTCCAGACTTCCATCCACCGCGGCCGCAAACTCCGGCTTCGCAAAGTGATTCAGAGATCCCGTCGCCGTCAGCTCGGAGCGTTCGCCCGTATGCAGATCGAACGCCTTCAGCATCGCCGCATCGCGGCCCAGCTCTGCCTCGACATGCAGCTTGGACTGCGCCTCGGGCTCCTTCGCCATCTTCGTCCGCAGATCGTGCAGATCGATGTTCATCCCGTAACGATCGCTCGACGACAAGTAGTTCACCTGCGCGTCCAGATCTTTTGCCGCCACATCGAACGGGATCGCCCGGTCGTTGATGACCACCAGCCCGTTCGCCAGCTCCACCCGCCCGGCCTGCAGGTCCAGCAGCGTATCCTGCACCGGCGTCGTGCTGGTGCTCGGCTTCTTCGGCGCCGGCTGGTTCGTCTTGCCGTCCTTGTCGATGATCAGGTGGACATGCGGCTGCTCCACCCGCAAGAAGCTCAGTCCAATATGCGACTGCGCTCCCCTGCCCACCGTATGCGAGATCACGGTATTGATCTTCGCGCGCAGCAGAATCTTGTCTGCCGAAAGGTACGGCGCCTCACCCGGCCCCTCCAACCCATGAATCACCAGCCCATCCGCCTCCACCGCCAGGTGCCATAAATTCAGGCTGATCCCGCTCAACTCCACGCGGCCGCCCGTCGCATCCTCAAGCGTGCTCACCAGCTCGGTCTTCACTCGCCGCTCAAAGTCTGGCGTCGTTGTGTACCAGGTCACGCCCACCGTCAGCAGCACGAGCAGCACCAGCAGCGTGCCCACCGTCCACGCCAGCGCCTTCGCCATCTTTCGCGTAACGTGCCATCCACCCGATCGCTTCGGACTCTCGTCGCTCTTCATCGGCTCGCTCATACCGGGTCCGCTCCATCCTGCACAATCTGCACCGTCCCCTGCGCCCTCAGAGACCGCAGCCAGTCCGAGAGCAGACCGCTCACCTGCTGCTGCAGCAGAACCTCCTGGATCCGATCTGAAAGCTTCTCGAGCGGCGGCGCCTTCACCTTCTGCTTCGCATACGCCGGCAGCATCGTCTTCTGGTAGTAGTCCTCGATCTCCGTGTGCGAGATCCGGATGCCCGACCGAAACCGAACCTCGATAAATTGCAGCGATTCCATCCGCTCGCGCCAGTGCGACCGCACCTCATTGCTGGTCACGCCGTGCGCCGCCAGGAACTTCGCCCAGCCGGCCTCCGTCTCGCAGTGCGCCTCCTTGCACGCAGGAATCTCTTTTCGTAACTGATCCAGTTGCGTATCGATATCCGCCTCGGAGATCACATGCTGCGGTTGCAGCTTGGCCTGCTGCAGCAGCAGCCTCCGGTTCACCAGCCGCTCAATCGCCTTGTCGCGCGTGGCGCTTCCCTCCGGCGAGGAGATCGGCTGAAACGCCGCCATCCGCCGCTCCTCCTCCACATCGCTCTCCAGCACCACATCCCCATTGACCACGGCGACCACGCGATCGATCAGCACGCCCGCGTTGGTCGGCGCTGGAACCGCCTCCTGCGCCTCCTCGGCCTTG
>CAXTJC010000290.1:0-1132 GCA_964244225.1 uncultured Acidobacteriaceae bacterium | reverse complement strand
GCCAGCAGCGCCAGCGCGAGCATCCGCTCGCACCACCGGCATATTCCACCCACCGCGACTTTGCTTATTCCGGCTCGCATCGCTAGAAGCTCTGTCCAATGCTGAAGAAGAAGTTGATATGGCTCGCCTGTCCCACATGTGGCGCGGCGCTGCTGCTGAAGTCATACAGCACCGGATAAATAGGCGGATTGAGGTTGTAACTCAGATCGACACGAATTGGCCCGACCGGTGTGTTATACCGCGCGCCCAGACCGATCGCATGCGAGAAGTAGTTGAAGTTGCACGTTCCCACATGGGTCGTCTGCACCTTTACGCTCGAGACATCGCGGCAGGTGTCCTGGTTCGGCTGGTGATAATGCAAAAAGCTCGGAAACATCTCGCTCGCGTTCTGGAAGACATTGCCCATATCGTGAAAGACCACGAAGTTCACACTGCTTCCAACCACCGGCAGCACCGGCGCCGGCAGCCGAAGCTCCAGCTGATTGATGAACACCGCCGTGCCGCCGACGGGATAGCCCGTCTGCAGATCGCGCGGCCCCGCCCCATTGATCGAGAATCCGCGATGCGACGTGGCCCCACCCGCATACAAGCGCTCCGGCAGCGGCACCGCCGTACAGCTTGCGTTGGTCGACAGCAGAATCCCCCGGCACGGGTTGGTCGAGCTGGTCTGGTCCCCTACGTTCGGGTTCGACCCGTAGTTCTGCTCCACGCCGATCCGTGTATTCCGCGCAAACACATACTTGCGCTTACCAAACGAGTAGTACGTCGCGAACGATCCATCGAAGCGATTGAAGTCTGTCTGTGATCCAAACTTCGACGTGGCAAAAAACGTCGTCACCGTCGTATACGAGCCCTTCGTCGCATCCAGCTGCGAGGGCGATCGCCGGTCGTGGTACCACGTCACCCCTGGCCCGCCCACCCGCACCGGCTGGCTCAGCAGCGGAATCAAATTCGCCGAGACCTGCAGACTGTTCGGGTCGACCGACACGCGCCGGTACTGGAAATCATAGATCAGCGTGTCCGTCTTTGGGATCCGCTGCGTCAGCCGCACGTCGCCCTGCAGCGTCGACGCCGCGAACGTCGTGATGTTCTGCACGTTCGAGTAGCCGCCTGTCGCCGACGCCGTAAGGTT
>CAXTJC010000289.1:0-4894 GCA_964244225.1 uncultured Acidobacteriaceae bacterium | reverse complement strand
ATTCACCAAGTTTTGCGTGAGATACGCGCGAAAGTCCACGACCTGAAAGGGACCTATGATCGGCTTCAATCCGGGAAACTTCAGTCCAAAGGCCGCAAGGTTGATCTGCTCGACCTCAATGCTGGCGCTTGCTGTCACCGTTGGCAAAAGCGACTGCAGCTGCTCCAGCCGCTGTCCATTCGAGTTCTTCTGGTTGGACGTCTGGAGAATGATCCCAAGATTTGTTCGCAGACCGCGGCGAAGCGCGTCCTCAAGCGAGAGATCGAGCTCCGTTTGGGTCGCCCGCCCCTCCACCAGCGAACCCCTGTACGAGTCCTGTGTGGCCTGCGCCCCATTTTGCCCACCGGCAGAGTAGAGCTGCTGTTGCGCCCCGGAGACAGAGACACCGCCGCTAGAGCCGCTCGAGGTCGCGGGCCCCCTCGTGGAACCGGCGGTCTGGCCGCTTTGACCGCCCTGGCCGCCGCCTGCTCCCATCTGCGCGAGTGCACTCCACCCTCCCCAGCCAAGCACCGCTACGGCGACAAAGCTCCGCCCAAGAGCCCTCATAAATGAACTTTGAGTCATGCCTGTAATCGTACCTGCTCCAGTCAACCAATAGATGGATTGGGGCCCAAGTCTTCCCTGAGCTGTCCTTTAGTACAGCCTTGAGCTATTCCCTAATACAGATGGATGCAGCCTTGCTCGCAGAATCTTCAAAAAAGTCTGCCGTCCCGCCGTCTCTCTCGTCCGTGGTGTTTTGTCGCGGGCGAGCGATAGACTCGTCTGCAGCAGATGGGAGCCGGTTGGCATGCTTCTCGGTATCGACGTAGGAACAGGTGGCACACGGGCAGTTGTCATCGAAAAAGACGGAACAGTCGTCTCTTCTGCCTCTGTGGACCATGCCGCCATTCAGTCCGAACACTTCGGCTGGGCCGAGCAGGACCCGGCAGACTGGTGGCATGCCGCGCAACGAGCGATCCGGGACGTCCTCGCCACGCTTGGCGCTTCAAACTCTATTGAGGCTTTGGCTCTTACCGGCCAGATGCACGGCTGCGTCCTGCTCGATGAAGATGGCGCTATTCTTCGGCCGGCTCTCATCTGGTGCGATCAGCGAACCCAGCCCGAGTGTGACTGGCTGACGGAGACGGTCGGCTTCGAGCGTCTCATCGACCTCGTGGCCAATCCCGCCCTGCCGAACTTCACTCTAACCAAGTTGCTCTGGGTCAAGCGCCATCAGCCGGAGATCTTTGCCCGTATCGCCCACGTTCTCTGCCCGAAGGACTACGTTCGCTATTGCCTGACAGGTGTGTTTGCCATGGACGTTCACGAGGCCAGCGGAACCCTGCTGCTTGACGTGAAGCGCCGCCAATGGTCGGATGAGCTGGCCGGGATCGCTGGCATCCCTGTTCCTTGGCTACCGAAACTGTATGAAAGCGCGGAGATCTGCGCGCATATCAGCCCAAAAGGAGCAGCGGCGACAGGTCTTCGTGCGGGCCTTCCCGTGGCGGCCGGAGCCGGCGACCAGGGCGCGGGCGCCGTCGGCATGGGAATTCTTGCGCCGGGCAGCGTCTCCGCCACCATCGGCACCAGCGGCGTCGTCTTCGCAGCGACAAGCGAGCCCGTCAAGGATCCGCGAGGGCGGCTTCACACCTTCTGCCACGCGGCGCCCAACCTCTGGCATGTCATGGGCGTGACCAATGGAGCGGGCCTGAGCCTGCGCTTCTTTCGTGATACCTTTGCGCCGGGAACAAGCTACGACGCGCTGCTTGCCGAGGCAGCGACAATCCGTGCGGGAAGCGATGGCCTGCTGTGGGCGCCCTATCTGTTTGGCGAACGAACGCCCTATCTCGACCCCGAGGCTCGGGCAGCCTTTGTCGGTGTAACCGCGACGCATACGCGGGCTCATTTCCTGCGCGCCGTGCTGGAAGGTGTCGCGATGAGCCTGCGAGACTCGCTCACCCTCCTCACCGAGTTGAAGATTCCAGTGACCTCCATCCGGCTTGGCGGAGGAGGCGCGCGCGGAGCTCTTTGGCGGCAGATACAGGCCGATGTCTACGGCCGTCCGGTGCAGGTGCTTGCGGCGGAAGAGGGAGGAGCCTTCGGGGCGGCCCTGCTCGCGGGTACAGGCGTCGGCGTCTGGTCGAGCGTTCAGGCGGCATGCGCGGAGGCTGTCCACACGGCGGAGATCATAGAACCGCTCCATGCCGCGGAGATGGATACGGTCTACCGGCAGTTCCGCCGGGTCTATCCTGCACTGCGAGCGATATGAGGCTAACGAATGAAAGATATTGGAGTTGCGGTTATTGGATTCGGGCTTGCCGGGCGGGTCTTTCATGCCCCCTTTGTTTCGGCCGTGCCAGGGTTACGACTTGAAGCCATCGTGCAGCGCCGGGGCGAGGAAGCATCGATCGCCTATCCTCAACAAAGCACGGGGGTACGCGTTCTTCGCTCGATCGAGGAGGCGATTTCCGACCCGCAGATTGAACTGATCGTCGTCGCTACGCCGAACGAGACGCATTTTGCGCTGACCAAAGCCGTTCTCGAAGCGGGCAAACACGCCGTGGTGGACAAGCCCTTTGCCGCCACGTCAAAGCAGGCTGAAGAGTTAGCTTCTTTAGCCGAAGCGCGACAGAGGGTTCTGGCCCCCTTTCACAATCGCCGGTGGGATGGCGATTTTTTGACCGTCAAACAGCTGCTTTCGGAGCAGATGCTAGGCCGTTTAAGTGCTTTTCAGTCGCATTTCGATCGATTTCGCCCCTATCCGCGTGAGGGTACGTGGAAGGAAGCGGCAAATGACGCGAACGGCATGCTCTTCGACCTGGGGCCGCATCTGGTCGATCAGGCGATGGCGCTCTTTGGTACGCCGCGGACGATCACGGCGAGCGTTCGACGGGAGAGGGACCAGACCTCGATCGAGGATGCCTTCGATATCGTGCTGGAGTTTGACCGCTTGCGAGCGACCCTGAGCGCGACAATGATTGCGGCGGCGGCGGCGCCAAGATTTCTGCTGCACGGGACGAAGGGCAGCTACCGCAAGTTCGGTCTGGACCCGCAGGAGCCTGCCCTGGTTGCGGGAGCCAAGGTACCGCGTATGGGAGCTGAGGAAGAGTGGCTCCGCGAACCGGAGGCGCTGTGGGGAGATCTGGTGCTGGCTCCCGACCCTGTACATGCTCCCGGTAGGCTGGAGCGATCCGTGATCCGGACTCAGCCGGGTGACTACCGGGACTTCTATGCCAACGTTCGAGATGCGATTCGCGGCGTGGGGCAATTGGCTGTCACGGCTGAAGACGGCCGGCGCGTGATCCGTCTGCTCGAGATGGCGCGCGAGAGCTCGCGCGAGGGGCGAAGTCTCCCGATCGATCTCGCATAGAAGCTAGGCCGCCAGCTGAGCGGCTCTTTCCATTACGGATCAGCTAGACCGTGGTCTGGCCGTAGGTGGCCTTCGAGCCGTGTTTGCGGAAGTAGTGGCGATCGAGCAGGGCCTGGGAGACGGCGTCTGCTTCCCCTTTGAGAGCGAGGGTGCGATAGGCCATGCGGGCGATGGCTTCGAGGACGACGGCGTTGTGGGCTGCGTCGTGGGGCGTCGGACCCCAGACGAAGGGGGCGTGGCCGGCGACGAGGCAGGCTGGGACGGCGAGCGGGTCGATCGGGTGCGGGTGATCGTCGGCCGTGGCGCGCGGCGGATGGACGGCGGAGTTGCCGCCGAGAGCGAGGGTGCTGGCGCGGTCGAGTTGGGGATTCCTCGGGGAGCCGGAGGCGGGGAGGCCCTCGAAGGAGGTGGGGCCGAGGCCGCGGAAGCGGCGGACGATGGCGAGGCCGGTCTCATGCACGTAGCGGCCGGCGATGGCATCGTCGTGCAGGGGCTCTGTACAGGGAATCGCTCCGTAGAAGTAGTCGGCGTGTGTGGTGCCGAAGGCGGGGATGGGAAGGCCGGCCTGGGCGAAGGAGGTGGCGAACTCGGAGTGGGTGTGGACGACGCCGCCGATGGTGGGGAACTCGCGATAGAGCAGGGTGTGGGTGTCGAGATCGGAGGAGGGCTTGAGGGCGCCCTCGACTAGGTTGCCGTTCAAGTCGGTGACGACCATATGTTCTGGCCGGAGGTCGTCATAGTCGACACCGGAGGGCTTGATGACGACGAGCCCTCTCTCGCGATCGACGCCCGAGGCGTTGCCGAAGGTGTAGAGGACCAGGCCGCGCTTGACGAGTTCGAGGTTGGCTTCGAGGACCTGTTCGCGAAGTTGCTGGAGGAGCATGGGATTTCGTCCTTAGCTGACGGTTTGTGGATACCCCCCTTACGCGAATGATCCAAAATCTTCAAAGGAGGGAACTTAGTCGAGGATCACCGGTCGCTTAGGGGTTGGCCGGTCCGGTTGAACGGCATGAGTGAAGGCGGCTCGATCGCTCCCTTAATCACTGCCATTATTGTAGGGGTTTGGGGTCGTGATTGCGCCGGGCACACGGAGATTATGGCGGGTGAGGTCGAGCAAGAGGAGTGGTTGAGTAGCAGCGGATGCCAGGGACAAAGAAGGAAGGCATCCAGACTCATACATTGAGCGAAGAGGCCGCCGTCACGGGCGAACGAGACTTTCGCGATACGATGCTGCGTTCCCGGGCGACACAGATTCGCTTGCTAGAGTAGGGGGATGGCCGATGGGATTCACCAGGTAGAGGGCACGAAGGCAGCGGGAGCGAACGAATCGAAGGCGGAGCCGGATGCGGGGTTGCCGCGCGGGTTTACGTGGGGCGCGGTGCGGGCGGGGATTAAGGCAAGCGGGAGCCTGGATCTGGCGGCGGCCGCTGTGGCGGGCGGCGGGGTGGCGGCGGCAAGTTATACGCAGAATGCTGTCGTGGCGGCTCCGCTGACGGTGGGGCGGGAGTACCTGGCGAAGACCGGCGGACGGGTGAGCGCCGTGCT
>CAXTJC010000288.1:0-4895 GCA_964244225.1 uncultured Acidobacteriaceae bacterium | reverse complement strand
AACTTGGTGAGAGTCGTTGTGCTGAAATGCACGTGCGAGTAGGTGTGGTTGCCGAGCTCAAACCCGGCTTTGACCCAATCGTTCAGGATTGCGGCACGGGCGTCGCGTTCTCCCGACACCTCAAGCTTCATTCCGATGACAAGGCCGAGAGCTGGAGCGTTGTGCTTCAGCAGTGTCTGTACGATCCCTTGATTCCAGCGCTTCAGGTCACGCAGATTGCCAGTCGCCTTATCACTACCGGGAACTGCACCGGGGAGATCATCAATGGTGATCGCGACTGTTCTATTTCGCTGCTGGGGGCTTACAGGCGGGACCGGAGACTGTGCCGTAGTTTTTGAGAGCGTCACGGCAACGAGTATCGCGGTCAAAAGCCACCATCTCTCACTCATGAACCATTCTCTCATCACGTCTGGTGCTTCGATGTTCGCTCCGACCTAGCTCTGTAAGCCGTAGTTTGTCCACTGGCTGCACGTCGACCGAGTTGGTGGCTTGTTCATAGAACGCTGTTTTCAGTGTTGTTTGCCTGTGGCGACGTCGGAGGTAGAGGCCGTGGGTTCGGGCAACGCCGCCATTTGGGCGATGTATTTTTTTGAGTTGAATTTGCGGCCGGTGGAGGCTCCGGACATGTAGCGGATCTTGCCGAAGATGGGGTGCTGGTTCCAGGCGCGGTCGAACTTGCCGACGATGGCCCAGGCAATGCCGGCGTAGCCGCCGGGGTCGCGCCCGTCGAGAAAGTATTTGTCATTCAGATAGACGGCATTCTTGAAGGCGGTGGCGTTATCGGGGCTCCATTCCAGTATTTTCTTGGCCCAGTACATGCGCAGGTAGTTGTGCATCCAGCCGTGGCGCACCATCTGAGTCTGCGCGGCGTTCCAGAGCGGGTCGTAGGTCTGGGCGTGTTCGAACTGGTCGCGGGTGTAGAGATGTTCGCGCTCGTCGCGGGCGTGCTCGGCGATCGACTTGACGGCCCAAGGCTCGGCGCAGCGGTCGTTGTCATAGTTTGGATTGTGCCGGGCGAAGTTGACGGTGAGTTCGCGCCAGGCGATGAGCTCGTTGAAGAAGCTGTCGCGGGCGGACTTGAGCGAGGGATTTTTGGCCGCGGCCTCATCGACGGCCAGCGCGATCGTCTGCGCACAGATGTGGCCGTAGTGCAGCCAGGGGCTGAGGCAGGAGGTGCCGTCGACATCAGGCTGATTGCGCGTGAGCTCGTAGCGCGGCAGGATCTCGGCGACGAAGAGCTGCAGGCGCGTAAGGGCGGCGTGGGCGCCACCGCGCCAGGCGGCTACGGGCGGAACGCTGCGGTCGAAGTTTGGCACGCCGGGGCCGGGCCAGTCGCGCGTCATATCGTCGTGCACGGAGTCGGACTGAAAGCCGCGCGGACGCTTCCACGCGACCTCGGCGTGCGGGTTCTCGAAGGGAACGAGATACTCGGGCAGCAGCTTGTAAAGCCGCGGGCGGATGGTGTGCGCGGCGAACTGCGCGGTGGGAAAGAGCTGCTGCGGGACGATGCAGTCGGCGTCCACAGTCCAGAACGGCATGGCGACCTGCCTGGCGAGCTCAACGCGCCAGCTCTCGGGCACGCGCATGGGGTTCTCGTCGCCGATGAGGAAGGCGGGCTGCAGGTCGGCGATGAGCTGGGTGTGCGACTCGTGCGGGGCGCGGCGGAAGACAAACGCAATGTTGCGGGCGGCAAGGTCCTCTTCGAGATCGGGCAGGCCCTGCTTGAGGAAGGTGTAGTGGCGCAGGTTGGCGTGGGGAAAGTTGGCGATGCCGGCGAAGTAGACGACGAGCGGCAGGTGCAGTTCGTTGGCGACTGCGACGGCGGTGTTGAGGGCATGATTATCCGTGCCGCGCTGCGAGCGCTGCATCCAGTACAGAACGCACTTGCCCTTCGGATCGGGCGGCCCATCGCGGCGAAGAGCGATACGCGGGCTGGTTAGGAGTTCGGCAAGAGCAGCGGGCAGCCCGGGATCATGCGAGGGCGGCTGGTGTGCGCCAATCTCCCCGCGTGCGGAGGCCTTCTTGACGGCCGCGGACGGCTCTTTGGAGGTGTGGGGGATGACGCTCTCGGTGGGCGCTGTGTGCGTCTTGGTATGGCTTTTGGGCTCAGGCGGAAGCGTGCGATGGGTGTCGCCAAAGGTCTTACCAGCACGAGTGTCAGGAGCGCGGTCGCCATCGTTGAGCGGAGCGTCAGCGGCTGCTTCGCCTGTCTGTTTGAGCTCCGGTGCGGGCTCTTTCTGCTGCGGCGAGGTGCTGGTCTGCGATGGATGGGGTTGCGGCTTGGGGCTCTTGGCGGCGGTGCTGCGGCTCTTGGCGGGATCGTGTAACGGCGGCATGGTGCTACGGTACGGGATAGGAGGTCGGCTATGGCTGCGCGGGCAGGGACGGATGTTGATGAGATCGACGCCGGCGAGATCGGCGCGGGCGAGATCGTACTGCGGAGGGCGGGGATGGAGGACGCGGCGATGCTGGCTCTGGTGGGTGCGGCGACGTTCCTGGACGGATTTGCTTGCGTGCTGCCGGGCGAAGCGATGGTGGCGCATGCGGCGCGGCACCACGTGCCGGAGGTCTACGCGCGCTACTTGGAGAAGCCGGAGATTGCGGCTTGGCTGGCAGTCGCGCGCAACGGCGGGGCTCCGGTGGGCTATGCCATGCTGACGCCGCCGGAGCTGCCTACGGAGACGATCGAGGAGGGAGATCTGGAACTGAAGCGAATCTACGCGCTCTCGCGCTTCCATGGTTCAGGGGTAGGGCAACGGCTGATGACGACGGCGCTTGCCGAGGCTCGGGCACGCGGAGCACGGCGCGTGACGCTCGGAGTCTACGCTGGGAACGCACGGGCGCTGCGATTCTACGAGCGCAACGGCTTTCGGCAGATCGGCACGCGGCAGTTTACGGTCGGGTCGCTGCTGTGTGACGATTTTGTGTTAGGGCGGCTACTGATTGTGTGACCAAAAGCGAGAAAGGTGGCCCAGTGTGAGTCGCCACCTTAATGCGATACAGTGCGGCGGCCTACCAGCGGCCCCAGGCGCGGCTGATGTAATCCGACATGGTCATCATGATAAGAACGAGGAAGGTAAAGAATCCGGCGGCGACGGTCATCTTAATCAGCCGCGACTGAAAGGCCACGTGCATGAAGAAGAGGATGACGATGACGGCCTTGAAGGTAGCGATGCCAAGCGCGATAATTGGGTTGAGCGGGCCCATGTCGAAGTAGGCGGCGATCACGGTCAGACCCGTGCCGACGAGCAGTGTGCCGAAGACGAGCACGTACTGGAACGGCGTGACGATGTGATGCTCGGCATGTTCGGGATTAGTGATGTTGGTCGGATCGTGCTCGTCGGACATGAAAAATCCTTCTGTTAATCTCTGCGGACAGTATAACGGCGACGGATCGAAGACCGGATCCGCCGCGTAATGGCTAGTGAACCGGGTGCCGGTTGATCAGGTAGAGCAGCGGAAAGAGGAAGAGCCAGACAATATCGACAAAGTGCCAGTAGAGCCCGAAGTTTTCTATGGGCGCGACGTAGCCGGTACTGAACTCTCCCCAATGCGCCCGGATGGTAAGCCAGAGCAGGATACCGATCCCGATAATCATGTGCACTGCGTGCATGCCGGTCATTGCAAAGTAGAGCGAAAAGAAGACCTGTGTGCGCTGCGCCATGTCGGGTGCGAGCGGCTTCTCATCCTTGATACCGTGGGCCGCCGGATTGACGAACTCCGAGACGTCGAAGTGTGCGCCAGGGATGTGATGCTTCTCCCATTTCTCCCTGTACTCAAAGTACTTGACGCCAAGAAAGATGCATCCGAGCAGGGTCGTCAGCACGAGCATAAGAACGAGAAAGTTCTTCTTGCGTACTTCAGCCGCCCAGACGCCCAGCGCCATGCAGAAGCCGGAGCCGATGAGCACGACGGTATTGGCCGCGCCCATGGGCACGCTCAGTTGGTTTGAGGCGACGGCAAAGGCCGGGTAGTACCAGTTGCGATAGAGCAGGTAGGCGAAGAAGAGCCCACCGAAGAACATGATCTCCGTGAGCAGAAAGAGCCACATGCCGAAGGTGCCGGCCTCACGCTGCTGCTCTTCCGTCTCAAAGTGATGGCGATGCTGCGGTGTAACCAGGTGCTCGTGCTCGGCGTGCACCGCAGTCTCGTGTGTGTGGGGATGCGCGACGACAACATTATCCAACGGTGGTCACCTCTTTGCTGGTCTTGTGCTCAAGCCAAGCATAGTCGTAGGCCTCGTGATCCACGATAGGTGTTTCGATAAAGTTTTCGGTAAGCGGTGGCGACTGAATCTGCCACTCAAGACCGGTTGCCTGCCACGGATTGTTGCCCGCGATCGCGCCATACTTCAACGACCAGCCGAGATAGAGCAGCGGCAGCATATAGCCGACGCCGAGCACCGTAGCGCCCGCGGTCGACAGCACGTTCAGCACCTGAAACTCCGGCGGGTACGCGTGGTAGCGGCGCGGCATGCCCAAATAGCCGAGGATGAACTGCGGCAGAAAGGTCAGATTGAAGCCGATGAAGGTTGTCACCGCGGCCAGCTTCGAAAGCGACTCCGGATACATGCGGCCGGTCATCTTTGGCCACCAGAAGTGGATACCCGCGAGGAAGGCCATCAGCATGCCACCGACCATAACGAAATGGAAGTGGGCGACGATGAAGTAGGTCTCGGTCAAGTGAATGTCCATGCCGAGCGAGCCAAGAAAGACGCCGGTCATGCCGCCGATGGTGAAGAGGCCGATGAAGCCGAAGGCGTAGAGCATCGGGGTCTCAAAGGTAATAGAACCCTTCTGTAGCGTGAATGACCAGTTGAAGATCTTGATGGCCGACGGCACCGCGACGAGCATGGTAAGCAGCGAGAAGACCAGCGCGGAGTAGTTGGACACGCC
>CAXTJC010000287.1:0-4896 GCA_964244225.1 uncultured Acidobacteriaceae bacterium | reverse complement strand
CTGGACGAGGAGGCGGCGGGGATCCCAGGCGGCGGCGGTGAGGAGAGAGAGAAGGAGAAGCGTGGCGGCGAGGGCGCAGGCGAGGGTCCAGCGGGCGGCGGCGGCGGCGCACTCGTTTATGTTGGCGCCGGCTACACGAAAGACCCAGCGTGCCGATAAGAAGAGAGGGAAGGCAAAGGCGGCGCGGAGGCCGGCGACGATCCAGAAGAGGAGCAAGGGAAGGAGGGCGTGCAGGCCTCGCTGGTTGAGTACGGGGGCGATCGATCCTTGGTCGACGTGGACGGTGACGGCGCAGGCGAGGCCGAGGGCGAGGCCGGTTCCGAGATAGAGCGCGAGGTAGACCTGATAGTGGCTGTTGCGCGCGAGGGTTTGGCCGATGAAGTGGAAGACGGCGCGCTCGGGCGGGCGACGGACGATGGTGTGGACGAGGCGCGTGAGCAGGCGTGAGGGAGCGGATCGCCGGTAGGAGATGCCCTCGATGGCCAGCCGGCGCATGCGCGCCCAGGCGATAGGGTAGGTGGCAAGGACGACGGCGGCGGCGATGGCCGTGGCGCGAACGGCGAAGACAGCCATGGGCCGGGCGAAGGGTGGGGCGACGGCGCCGTGCAGGAGGTGTTCATAGACGCCGAGGAACCAGAGTGGAGGAAGCCACCTGGCCCTGCCGAGCGGGGTGGTGAGGAGCGACGGCAGCCCGTCGCTGTAGCGGACGTAGTGCAGGAGGAGCAGGACCAGAGCGGTGATGGAGAGCATGCGCAGGACGGGTGACGCGAGACGAAAGGCGGATGGACTGAGGACACAGAGGAGGGTGCCGCCAAGAGCGAGAACCAGGAGAGACGCGAAGATGCCTGCGAGCAGAACGGCGGCGGCGTGCGCGACGAGGTGTCGGGCGAAGCCGAGTTTGCTGATGAGCGGGAGCATGAGGGTTCCGAGCAGGTTGGCTCCGACGAGGAAGAGCGCGAAGAAGCCGAGCAGCGCGGCTGATTTGCCGACGAAGAGCTGCGAGGGCCGGAGCGAGAGCGGGGAGAGGATGAGGAAGTCGAGGCGATCGGGGAAGAGCATCTCCCACTCGAAGATGGAGACGGCGCCGAGGACGATGAAGGAGAAGAGGACGAAGAAGTACTGGTCTTGAATAGAACCCCAGGCGGGAAGTGTCTTCCCGCCTGGGGTAAAGCCCCCGAGCGCGCGGGCGGGGTATTGGTTCTGCAGGAAGAAGGCGATGAGCAGGCCGGGGACGGCGGTGATGGAGACGGCGCGGACGACGGAGGTGGTGGTGTCGCCGTCGGTTTGCAGGGTGTCGTTATCGAAGAAGCGGCGGAAGAAGTGCCGGATCAGCAGCGGGGTGATGCGGGAGCTGTCAGGCATGGGCGACCTCCATGATGTCGACGATCTCGCGGGCGACCTCTTCGGTGTCGGTCTGCTGGACGAGCTGGGTGAAGACGCTTTCGAGGGTGGGGAGGTGCATGAGGCGGGTGAGCTCGCGGGGGGCGGCGTCGGCGACGACCTTGCCGCGGGTGAGGACGATGACGCGGTTGCAGACGAGCTCCACGGTTTCAAGGACGTGCGAGATGTAGAGGATGGCTTTGCCCTGGCGGGCGAGGATGAGAAGGAGGTCTTTGAAGAGGCGGGCGGAGACGGCGTCGAGGCCGGACAGCGGCTCGTCAAAGACGATGAGGCTGGGATTGTGGAGGAGAGCGGCGGCGATGAGAACGCGCTGCTTCATGCCTTTGGAGTAGTCGGACAAGGCGGAGTACTGAGCTTTTTCGAGCGAGAAGAGGTGGAGGAGGGCGCGGGCTTTGCGGTCGAGGAGAGGCTCCTGCATGCCGCGCAGACGGCCGACGAGCTGGAGGTACTCAAGCCCGGAGAGATGGGTGTAGACCTGGGCTTCCTCGGGGACGTAGCCGAGATGGGCGCGGAAGGCGGCGAGGTCGTGGTGGATGTCGCGGCCGGCGAAGAGGACTTTGCCGCGGGTGGGCTGGACGAGGCCGATGACCATTTTGACGGTGGTGGATTTGCCGGAGCCGTTGGGTCCGAGGTAGCCGAGGATGTCGCCGGGGGAGAGGGTGAAGCTGATGTTTTCGACGGCGGGGATGCTGCGGTAGGTTTTGGAGACGTTTTGGAGTTCGAGCATGTGGGCGCGGTCCTCGGTGAGGCGATGATGGATAGCATACTACATAGTAAACCAAGGGAGGCCGACGCGGTATGGCCGGCATGAGCGGATGCGTTGGACGCTAGAGGAAGGCAGAATGGCCGCCAGTGCTGACGCTTAGGCAGCAGCAGAAGAAGGTTGGTCGCTTCCGGCATCTTCAATTGCTTGTGACCGCATGTGGCTTAAAAGCGAAGGTTTACTTCAAGCGATCAAGTTTCGGCGAGCCTGGACGTCACGGAGTTGAGGTCGGGGCCGTGCGGGCGCTGTCGCAGGCAGAATTTGCAGGCCAAAGCGGTGAGAATGACCGATGTGGAGAGTGGGAGCTAAGAAGCGGACGCTTTGTCTCGCGGGCGACCTTGCTGCAAAATCTTGGCTTCACGGGAGCTGTCATTTGAGGTCTGTACTAGGCATTGGTGAACACGAAGGCGTACTGGGACTTACTCCATCGCTGCGTCGGGGAAGATAATCGAGCGTATGAGGGCTGATAGAGACCAATGCCAGAGATGAGCGATCGCCTGCCTGAGCTACCAGCCGACGCCTTCCGCAAGGAGGACGGAGGAGATGACGCCGACTTTTACAGGCCTGCCCGGCTGGTCACCCACATTGACGAGGCAGCGACGCGAGCGCTCACCGCATATTATCGAGCCACCCTGCCGGCCGGCGGCGTGCTTCTCGATCTCATGTCGAGCTGGGTCAGCCATCTGCCGCCGGAGGTGGCCTTCACCGAGGTGATCGGCCACGGCATGAACGCCGAGGAGCTCAGGACCAACCCCCGGCTGAGCCGGAGCTTCGTGCAGAACCTGAACCGCACCCCCATCCTGCCGCTGGAGGCCGACAGCTGCGATGCCGCGCTGTGCTGTGTCGGCGTCCAGTATCTGCAACGCCCCTTGGAGGTGTTCGCTGAGATCTTCCGGATTCTGCGGCCGGGTGCACCCTTTGTTGTCAGCTTCTCCAACCGCTGCTTTCCAACCAAGGCGGTCGCGATCTGGCGGTCGCTCGACGCCAACGGCCATGCAGCCCTGGTGCGCCTCTACCTTGAGCGCGCCGGCTTTCGCAACATCCGCGCAGAGGTGCTGCGGGACGGCTCCAAGAGCGATCCGCTGATCGCGATCACGGGGCAGCGTTGAAGGGCTTCCCACAGCCGAGCTGCTGCTTTTTGAAGACGTGCCTCCCTCAATCTGGCCTGTACCGAGCGTCGAAATCCATGTATTGCAGGAACGTGCAGACTAGGGACAAGAAAAGCTTCCGGCTTTTCCGGATACAGAATGGTCCGTCTCTGGAACCGCGACGCGCGAGCGTCTCAAGGCTCGCCATACCGCGCTACACTTCCAGCGGGAGGTGGCGACATGAGCCTTACAAGTTCATCTAGCGCCCGCGTGTTGCTTGCTGCTCTCCTGCTCGGTCCCACGCTTTTGCTCTGTGCCCAGATACTCTCTCAAGTTCCACCTCCACCCCTCCAGGCCCGTTCCACACTTGTGCTCGTCCCTACCCTCGTCCGGCAGAAGTCTGGGGAGCTTCTCTACACCCTCTCCGCCCAGGATTTCACCCTTACCGACGACGGCATCCCACAGAAACTCCTCCTTGAGCAGGACACCGGCAGGGATCCGCTCTCACTCGTTGTCGTCCTTGAAATCGGTGGTGCGGGCGCCCGTGAGTTCGACAAGCTTGGCGCCCTTGCCCCGATGATTGATTCCGTTGCTGGCTCCGTCCCGCATCGCATGGCTGTCGTTGCCTTTGACAGCCAGCCTTCCCTCATCCAGGACTTCACCGCCGACCCCGACACTACCGCGGCCAGCATTCTTAGCCTCACCCCTGGCTGCACCCGTCAGCATCACATGGACGATTGCACCGCACCTAACCCAGTCCACAACATCGGCCTCGGCGATAACGGCGCTGCCATCCTTGACGCCCTCGGCTTCTCCGTCGATCTCCTCCGCCATCAGCCCACTGGTTCCCGCCGCGCCATTCTGCTCATCAGCGAGACCCTCGACCGCGGCAGCCATCTCTCGCTCGAAGAAGCTGTCCGCGATCTTAGCGAGACCAACACCGCCATCTACACCGTTGCTTTCTCCACCGCGAAGTCGGAAGCCGTCCACTACGCTTATCGGCAGTTTCCTGGCCAGCCCGGCCGCGTCCTGCTTGAGAATCACCACCCTAACCCGCCTACCGGCTGCATGGGTAGCGATCCCGATCCCGACCCTGACGCTACCCACAGCAAGGCGGTCCAATTCTACGACTGCCTGGGACAGCTCGCCCCTCCGCTCGCACTAATAAAGATGGCTGCCATCGCAGCCACGGATGGCCTTCGCCGCAACGTCCCGCAGACGGTCGCACATCTGACTGGAGGTGAGTACTTTAAGCTCACCACCGCCAAAAGCCTCGAGAGCAACCTCGCCGCCATCGCCAATCACCTGCCCAATCGTTACATCCTCAGCTTCCAACCGCAGATCCCACACCCCGGTCTCCATGCTCTTACCCTCACACTTCCCAGTTATCCCAATGCCACCATTACCGCCCGCACCACCTACTGGATCACTCCAGTCGAAACACCGCAACAGCCATAGCGATTCGCGTTGATCTGCACAGGGATCTAACCAGCGCGCTGCCGCCATGCGGCGCTCATTCTGAAGGCATTGAGTTGGGTCACTGCCTTGGCCTGAACGTTATGGGGCGGCCGGACTTGCCGCAAACCGGGGCTCTACGGGAGCTGTTTCAAGGCCTGTTCCAGCAGCAGTAAACACAAGTGCGTT
>CAXTJC010000286.1:0-4907 GCA_964244225.1 uncultured Acidobacteriaceae bacterium | reverse complement strand
CGCGTCGCCAAACAGCACATCCGCTGCCGCATTCCCGCCCTCCGTCCCCGGATACCACATCTCCACCATCGCCGGCGCATGCTCCGCCGCCCAGTTCACCTCCAGAGGCCGCGCATTCAGCAGCAGCACCACCACCGGCTTGCCCGTCGCCACCGCCGCCTCCAGCAGCTCCTCCTGCCTGCCGGGCAGCGCGAGCGACGTCCGGCTCGCCCGCTCCCCGCTCATATCCTGGCTCTCGCCCAGCACCAGCACCGCGACCTCCGATTCCTTCACCAGTCCGATCGCCCGCTTGAACTCGGTCTCCTTCTCCTTCTCCGTCGTCAGCACCGGCTGCGGACTCTGAAACTGCTCGTCAAAGATCGTCCCCGACCCTCGCGCGATCTCTACCCCCTTCGCGCTGCGGATCGTCACCCCACTCGGAAATCGCCGCCTGATCCCCTCGAGCACCGTCACCGTCTCGTCATAGTGTCCGGCCAGGCTCCACGACCCCATCGTGTCCGGCTTCGAGTCCGCCAGCGGCCCAATCACCGCAATCGACTTGATCGAGCTCTTCAGCGGCAACATCCCGCCCTCATTGCGCAGCAGCACCGCCGTCTTCGCCGCCACCGTCCGCGCCGCCGCCCGCTGCTCCGCCGTTACCATCTCGCTCTTCGCCCGCGCCTCATCTACATACGGGTGCTCGAACAGCCCCATCCGGACCTTCGCCAGCAGGATGTCCCGCACCGCCTTGTCGATCGTCGCCTGCTTCACCCGGCCGTCCTTCACCGCCGCCGGCAGCCCGTCGCGCATGGTGTGGCTGGTCATCTCCATCTCGAGCCCCGCATTCACCGCGCGCACCGCCGCGTCGTCCGGCCCGCTCGCAAAGCCATGCGTCGTCAGGCTCTTCACCGACTCCCAATCCGACACCACAAACCCATTGAACCCCCACCGCTCCCGCAGCACGTCGTGCAGCAGCCACGCGTTCCCCGTCGCCGGCACCCCATTCAGATCCATGTACGCACTCATCAGCGATCCCGCGCCCGCCTTCACCGCCGCATAGAACGGCGGCAGGTATACGTTTTCCAGCTGCTCGTCCGAGATGTTCGACTCCTCATAGTCCCGCCCGCCATTCGCCGCGCCGTACCCGGCAAAGTGCTTGATGCACGCCAGAATGTGATCCTTCTCGCCAATCTTTGCGCCCTGGAACCCACGCACCTGCGCCTCCGCCATCCGCGCCCCCAGATATGGATCCTCGCCCGCGCCCTCCATCATCCGCCCCCATCGCGGATCCCGCGCAATATCCAGCATCGGCGCAAACGTCCAGCTGATCCCTGTCGCCGACGCCTCCCGCGCCGCCATCGCCTGCGCCCGCTCCGGCTGCGCCGGGTCCCAGCTCGCCGCCATCCCGATCGGCACCGGATAGATCGTCCGAAAGCCATGAATGACATCAAATCCCACGATCACCGGAATATGTAACCGGCTGTGATCGACCGCCTCATGCTGCAGCGCATTGATCCGCGCCGCGTCCTTTACAAACAGGAACGACCCAACCTCGCCGCGCCGCGCATGCTCCTCCGGAGTCGCTCCGTCCGGCGGCCCGTTCAGCGCCATCTGCGTCATCTGCCCAAGCTTCTCCGCAAGCGTCATCTTCGCCAGCAGCGCCGCCACAAACCGGTCCGCCTTCGCGTCCTCCGGAATCGACAGCGCTGCCGCCTTGCCGCTGCCGCCCTTGGCGGAACCATCCGCCGCCCCGGCCGCCGCTACCGGCAACCCCTCACACAGCACCACGCACAGAGCCAGCGCCATCAGGCGGCGAGAACCCAAAACAACGTCCATGATCCAATCTCCAAAAGGCCCACTCGGCCTTCCCCGCAACCATCCTCTCACCCGTAACAAGCGAGAGATCGAGGACGCGAAAGAAGCGTAGCTCCGTCAAGCCCGATCAGTGTAGACAAACGATTGTTCGCAGTCCACTAAAAGCGCTCACCTCCTTTCTTCTAGCTGTCATTCGGATTTTTTGGCTGTCATTCCGAGCGAAGTCGAGGAACCTGCTTCTCCACCGGGAACGCTCCTCCCGGGCAATCGCATTTTCTAGTTGTCATTCTGAGCGTAGCGAAGAACCTGCTTCTCTACCGGGAACGCCCCTCCCGCCCCAAAACAATCGTTCGATCCAAATATGGTCTTTCACCACGGACCCTGAGCGTAGCCGAACGGGGACGCCCCACCCCTTGATACCCTCACCACACAGCACCATGCCCAAACATCCCCCAAAGCGCGACCCGCAGACTGCCCCACCACCCCGCCCCGGCCTCAAGCTCCTCGCCGAGCACCTCAATCTCTCCCCCTCCACCATCTCCTTCGTCCTCAACAACACCCCCAATCGCTCCATTCCCGAGGCCACCCGCGAGCGCGTCCGCGCCGCCGCCCTCCACTTCAACTACCGGCCCAGCCTCATCGCCCGCAAGCTTCAGGGCCAGCGCAGCCAGACCATCGGCATCCTCCTCCCTGTCCTAGGTGAGGCCTACCACTCCCAGGTCCTCTCCGGCGCCGGCGATCTCCTCCTGCGCGAGGGCTTCTTCTACTTCACCGTCCACCACAGCCATGGCCCCGACCTCGTCCGCGCCTACCCCGAGCTCCTCCACGCCCGCGGCGTCGAAGGCCTGCTCGCCATCGACACCCACCTCGAAGCCCCCACCGGCCTCCCCACCGTCCTCGTCGCCGGCCACACCCCTCTCCCCGACGTCGCCAACGTCATCCTTAACAGCGACCTCGGCGCCCGCCTCGCCCTCGGCCACCTCCACGCCCTCGGCCATCGCGAGATCGTCTTCATGCGCGGCCAGACTATCAGCGCCGACACCGCCGACCGCTGGAACGCCACCCTCGCCGTCGCCCACTCCCTCAACCTCCCCGTCCGCGACTCTCTCATCCTCCGCCTCGATCAAGACACTCACTCGCCCGACATCGCCCACGCCGGCATCCACCGCATCCTCGCCGCGCGCACGCCCTTCACCGCCGTCCTCTGCTTCAACGACGTCGCCGCCATCGGTGTCATCCGCGCCCTCCACGAGACCGGCCGCCGCGTCCCCCACGACGTCTCCGTCCTCGGCTACGACGACATCGACTCCGCCGCCTTCCACGTCCCCAGCATCACCACCATCCGCCAGCCCCTGCAACACATGGGCGCCGCCGCCGCCACCCTCCTCCTGCGCAAACTCACCGGCGAACTAACCGACCCCATCCTCCGCGTAGACCCCACCTTCATCCTCCGAGAATCTACCGGCCCCGCCCACCCAATTTCTTAGTTATTATTCCGGCCGATCCAGATTTCTAGTTGTCATTCCGACCGATCCAGATTCTAGTTGTCATTCCGACCGAAGCGGAGCGAAGTGGAGGAACCTGCTTCTCTACCGGGAACGTTCCTCCCGCCCCAAGACAATCGTTCGACCTCAGCATTTTTTTAGGTTGTCATTCCGAGCGATCCGGGGTCCCCGGCGAGCGTACTTGCTCGCTGGGGTGGGAAGTCGAGGAACCTGCTTCTCTACCGGGAACGCTCCTCCTGCCTCAAGACAATCATTCGACCTCAGCATTCTTAGTTGTCATTCTGACCCTGAGCGAAGCCGAAGGGAAAGAACCCCCGCATTTCGCCTTTACGACGGAGCGAAGCGACGCGAACACGTCTCTTTACCGACACCAAATCTCGCTAAGCCACCGGAGCCATATGCCTCTGCCCGCTAAACCGATCCTTCAGCCGCAGCAAAGGCCGCTCTATCACCCGGTAGCTCACTGTCGCAATCACCAGCGTCGCCCCAAACGCCACAACCATCGTCATCACGGTCGCACTGCCCGCGAAATACCGATGCGCAAAGTCCGAGTAAAAATCATGGAACAGATCGTGATACACATAAAATCCATAGCTGATCGTCCCCAGCGCCCGCAGCGGCCGCCAGCCAAGACCTCGCCCCAGCAAGCTCCTCGGATGCACGCACTCCAGAATCAAGCTCGCCGCAAACAGATCGATCAGCGTGAACCCGAACACCCCAATCCAGTTCGAAGCCGAACCTTCGAGTGGCAGCAAAAGCACCTTTACCGAAAGGAGATACAGCCCCAGAAACAGCCCCGCCGACACCACCAGCAGCGGCCTTCTCACCCGCCGTACCATCACCTGCTCCGGCCCCCGCAGACTCAGCGCAATCAGGCCGCCGATCAGCAGCGCATCAAGCCGCGTCGGCAGACTCCGATACAGCAGCTCCATATGCAGCAACTCTCTCGACACCGTTAGACTCAGCACGCCACGAAGCACAGGGCTCAGAACAATCACAGCCGCGCAGATCCGCATCAGCGTCTCCCGCCGCCGCACCTGATACACCACAAACGGCCACACCAGATAAAACTGCTCCTCCACGCACAGCGACCAGAAGTGCCCGATATACAAGTGCACCGGATACCCGAACCATCCACTCACCGCCGGTCCAAACGTGAGCCGGTCGAAACGATACGGATCGCCCGGCACATGCAGAAAAAAGAACCGCGCATAGTTGCCCAGATACACCGGCCACAGCCCCCATCGCCAGCTCCACTGCCACAGTGCCACCGGCGTCAGCACCACAATTACGCCCCACACGAAGTAGTACAGCGGAAAGATCCGCAGCGTGCGCCGCGCATAGAAGTCCCGATAGTGATGCAGCGTCTCCCGGCTGTCATACAGAATCCCAGTAATCAGAAATCCCGACAGCACAAAGAAGATATCGACGCCCGTCCATCCCCAACCAAACAGCCACGCCCGCCCGGCCCCGTAGTGCTGAAAGAACACCATCACCACCGCGATCGCCCGCAGCCCATCAAGCGCCGGGTAGTACGCTGACCTCGCACTCGCGGCAGCCGCCTTGGTCCTGCTCATCGTGCGATACACTCCATCGCCTACGGCACCC
>CAXTJC010000285.1:0-4910 GCA_964244225.1 uncultured Acidobacteriaceae bacterium | reverse complement strand
GTGCCGCCGCGCCAGGTATTGATGGACTGGAGGCCGAAGCAGATGCCGAGGATAGGTTTGTGGTGGGCCTGAGCGTCTTCAAGGAGGAGGACATCGGCGGCCTCGCGGGCCGCATCAGCGGGCGCGCTGGCTGGGTCGAGTGGCTGGCCGTAGCGGGTCGGATCGATGTCGGCGGGAGATCCAGGAAGCAGGACGGCGGTGCAGGTGTCGGCCAGCGCCTGCTGCTCGGCCCGTGTGGCGGTGAGCGGAAGCTCGACATGGATGCCGCCGGCCTGCTCGATGGCTGCGAGATACGCGGGAAGGTTACGGCGGTTGTAATCGAAGTCCGTGGAGGTGGGGGTAGGAATGGCGATGCGGGGATTCATGGCTGAGGTGATGATACCGGGACAGCCGCTATGCCCGACGACGCAACTTTCTTAAGGCAGGTCGGCTGCGTGATCGAGGTAGGTGCGAGTGATGACCGCAAAGGCTTGATGGGTGAGGGTTTCGGCATCGCGAGTCGTGAGGCTGTCAGTAGGGATGGGGTCGCCGATGAGGAGAAGGAGAGGGCGAGGGCGAAGGGTGTAGGTGTGGATGGGAAGGAGCTGCCAGGTGCCGACGAGGGTAATGGGGACGAGCGGAACCTGGGCGCGGATGGCCATGAAGGCGGCTCCGGAGAGGAAGGGACCGGTCTGACCCGTAGCGGCGCGACCGCCTTCGGGGAAGAGAACGATGGGAATGCCGGCCTTTAGAGTGGCGGTGCCACGGCTCAGCGAGCCTATGGAGGTGCGGGCGGTGGATTGATCTACCGGTACCTGTCCTGACCTATGAAGGTGCCAGCCAATGAAAGGAATCTTCCAAAGAGACTGCTTGGCGAGGATGCGGAACTGGAAGGGGAGGTGGGCGAAGAGGACGGGGGTGTCCATGTAAGAGAGATGATTGGAGGCAAAGACGGCAGGGCCGATGGGCAGGCGTTCTGTGCCAATAACGGTAACAGGAGAGAAGGTGACGCGGAGGAGAGTGCGCGCCCAGGCGCGGGCTATGGCGTGCTGCTGGCGACCGGATCTGTCCCACAGCGAGGTGAGGAGCGAGGCGCAGCCGAAGAGCGTGGTGAAGAAGGCAATGAGAGGGTCAAAGACGAGGTACGTGAGGGCTCGGAGGGCCGGGCCGGGGGGAGGAGGGTAAGCAGGCGGTTCGGTGGATGGCGTCTGTGATGAAGGCGCTTCATGCAAAACGCCGGCTCTCTCTCCCTCAGACGAGCTCGAAGTCTGCATAACAACCTCTTGATCAGGCGGCGTCATGCGTGGGGAACCAGGAGGTGGCGCAGTTCGCCGACGAGATACACCGAACCTGTGACGAGGATAAGGCCTCCAGGCGGGGTGATGGCGCGGGCCTGCGTAAGGGCGGCATGGACGTGAGGGGCGGCGTGGGCAGGGATATCAAGCCGGTGAGCCTGGGCGAGGAGATCGTCAACATGGGCGGCGCGAGGGTTCTCAATCGGCGCGAGGACGATATGATCATAGCGGCGCTCGGGATCGGTCGAGGAGGAGTCAAAGAGCGGGAAGAGGATCTGGGCCATCTCGGCCAGGTCCTTGTCGCGCAGGCAGGAGAAGACGAGGGTTCGAGGCTGCGTGGCTAGAAGCTGAGCGATGGCGGCGCGGAGGGTCCAGGCGCCCGCCGGGTTGTGGGCGACATCGAGCAGGAGCTGATGCTGGTCGTCGAGCGGAATGGATTCGAGACGGCCATGCCAATGGGTATTGCGAATTCCCGCTTCGATGGCAGCTTTGGTGATTTTGTAACCGTGAGAGTTACGTAACTCCTGGGCCGCGGCGATGGCCAGGGCCAGGTTGCGCTGCTGATGGTAGCCGGGAAGTGGAGAATCGACTTCAAGCAGACCGTCTTCAAAGTTGATCTGGTAGTGATTGGGGGCCAGGGGCGAGGCGACGTACAGGGGTCTCTCCGCTGCGTCGGCACTGCGATCCGACTCCGGGCGAGACGACGGCATTGGTATGGGGCCGGGTTCGTTGTTGCGGATGGCGGGTGGGATGAAAAGGGCGGCGGAGATGGCGCGGAGTTGGGGCATGGTGGCGGCGATCTCGCCGAGTGCCTGGTTGACCTCGCCATGCTGTGGCAGGGTGATGAGGGTGCCGGTGGGACGGAGGATGCCGGCCTTTTCCCGGGTGATCTCGCCGAGAGTTGTGCCAAGGTAATCCTGGTGATCGAGCGCGATATCGGTGATGACGGAGAGCAGTGGTGTGACGATGTTGGTGGCGTCCAGCCGGCCCCCGAGACCGACTTCAAGGACGGCAATGTCAGCATGGCGCTCGGCAAACCAGAGAAACGCTATGGCGGTAAGGCGCTCGAAGAAGCTGGGCAGATGCGGAAGAAGCTTCTGCTCGACGAGGCTGGTAGCGGTGTCGTCAACGCGGAAGTAGAGACGGGCGAGGTCGTCGTCGGGGATGGGATGCAGCTCAATCGGGCCGAGCGTGGCGGGATTGTCGACGGAGGCGTACTCGCTGGGGATCGATGGCGACGAGAGCTGCATGCGCTCGTTGACGCGGACCAGGTGCGGCGAGGTGTAGAGTGCGGTGCGATAGCCGGCGGACGAGAGGATGGCGGCAAGCGTGGCAGCGGTGGAGCCTTTGCCGTTGGTGCCGGCGATAAGGACTGCGGGAAAGCTGAGCTGCGGGTTGCCGAGGGCGGCCATAAGCGCGCGCATGTGGGCCAGGTCGAACTTGCGGGCAGGGGCTCCGGGCGCGGAAGGGGCGAGTTCAGGGCCGAGATGGGCCAGGTGGTCGAGGGCCTCGGCGTAAGTATGCGGCATGGGAGCTATTTTAGGCGGTTCCGCGCAGGGAGAGCAGTTGGAGGAGCAACTCCGCTCCGTCTCCGGTCAAGACGACGGTTTCCTGAGAGGAATCAGGAAGGTTTTAGAGCGACACGAATGCGGAAAGCCCGTTGCCGATTGGGATATCCCACGGAAGACGTAGAACTGGCGAGGTGAGTGGGATGTCGAGGCGGATACCTTCAAAGGATAGTAGCTACAACAGCCTGAGCACCGCGGCGTATAAGCGGGCGATGGGCGAAACGAGTGGGTAATCCATCGTGGTTGCCGGCCGGTGAACTGGGGAGATGAGACGATGCATGTTGCCTTGGGAGTAGCGTTAGGATCGATTGTGGTGGCGCCGTTTATTGGCAAATGGCGGGCGAACATATGGCTGCGGAACCGCGAACTGGCGTTTGAGACGGCGCATCGGCGACCTTCGAGCAACAACGTGATCGAGATCGCCTAAAGAAAGTCCGGGATTGTACAAAGAGCGGGCCTTGCCGCAGCAAGGGGCACGGCCCGCTTTGTTTTGCCCGCCAGAATATCCGTTTTATCCGCCAGGCTATGCGCGTCCGCTTCGCCCGGTCCGGGTCCAGGTCGAACCCTCTCCCTGCGATCTCACCGGGCGGGTCACACCGCATCAACAACAGGTATGTGAAGGGCCTTTACAGAGGTTTACCGGCCCGAGTAGTGTCTCTTGCCAGCCGGGCCGGCGGCTTTTGCGTGCGGCTTGACCATGTTTTACCGCAGGAGGGTGTATGCCCTTTCACTTCGCTCTTCGCTCCACGTCTCTCGTCCGCTTCAACGTCTCCCTTCCCTTCCTAAGCCGAGCGATCTTCGGCATTGTGCTGATTCCGGTCTTGATGATGGGCTCGCCCTGCGCGCGCGCGGCATCGGGTCACTTGGTATCGGATCCCGTCGCGCCGGACCGTTCCTCTACCGATCAGGAGAAGAACGCTCCCGCCATGCGGCCGCCTGAGACCGGCGTACCGCTCGCGCAGCCAGCATCTGGCCCGGCCCTTGAAGTTCACGCCGATGCGCTGGTGCGCCAGCACCAATACCTCGAGGCAATTCACCTGTATGAGGCGATCGGAGCGCCGTCCGCGGTCGTGCTGAACAAGATCGGCATCGCCTACGAGAAGATGCGGCTGTACGACGCCGCGAAGGTCAACTTCGAGCGAGCGCTCAGCCAAAGTCCCAAGCTCTCCGGCCCGGAGAACAACCTGGGCACGGTGTACTACGCGACCGGCGATCTCCGCCGCGCGGAGCAGCACTACAAACGGGCGCTCAAGCTGGACCCGCGCAATGCCTCGATCTACAACAACCTGGGCACGCTCTACTTTATGCGGCGAAAGATCCACAAAGGCATGGAGGCCTATCAGCAGGCGCAATCGCTTGACCACGACATCTTTGAGCGAGACGCGGAGAACCGCATTACGACGGAGGGATCGCGCGAGTCGCGGGCGCTGATCAACTTCTATCTGGCCGAAACATGCGCGGAGGCCGGGATGAAAGCGGCAGCGCTCACCTATCTGCAGCGGGCCGTGGATGCCGGCTTTCATGACCGGACAAAGCTGCGGGAGGACCGGCATTTCGACACTGTGCGAGAGACTCCGGAGTTCAAGAGTCTGCTGGTTGATGTGGCCCGCGTGGATGCGGTCGCGCAACCGATTCCGTAGAGCGATCTCGCAACGACGCTCTACAAAAAACGATGGCTGTCAGGCCTCCCGAATGAAAGACGAGGGAGAGCCGTCGGCAGCATTGACGAAGTGGATGTCGTCCGGATCGCGGCGGGGTGTGTCGAGCGCGAGGAAGACCACGGGGCTCTCGACGATCTCCGGAAGTGCGTGCACAGTGCCGCGCTCGAAGAAGAGAAAGGAGCCGGGAGCGAAGTCGCCGCTGTCGGCCGGGTCGCCGATCCAGAAGGTGCCGCGCCCGGCAAGGACGTAGAGGAACTCGTCGCTGCCGGTGTGATAGTGCGCGGGAGTTCCGCGGTAGACGCGAAAGACGCGGGCGCTGGCCGAGTCGCGATCGACGAGATAGCGATCAAGCAGGAGGGTCTCGGCGTGGTCAGGAAAGGAGGCTGCGATGGCGTGCAGGTCGAAGC
>CAXTJC010000284.1:0-4941 GCA_964244225.1 uncultured Acidobacteriaceae bacterium | reverse complement strand
CATCGCAGTCCTCGGCTCCGCCGGCTCCATCGGCACCTCCACTCGCTCCCTCTGCGAGTCGTTCCCCGGCCGCTTCCGCCCCATCGCCCTCGCCGCCGGCCGCAACCTTGAAGTTGCCCTCGCCCAAACCCTCCGCTGGCATCCCGAGGTCCTCTCGGTAGCCACCGAAGAGCTCGCCGCGCAGCTCACCACTCGCCTCCGCGAACACGGCCACACCGCCACTGAGATCGTCCACGGCACCGCCGGCACCATCCGGGTCGCCACCCACCCCGCCGCCGAGTTCGTCGTCTCCGCCATCGTCGGCGTCGCCGGCCTAGAGGCCACCTTCGCCGCCGTCCTCGCCGGCAAGACCGTCGGCCTCGCCAATAAAGAGTGCCTCGTCGCCGCCGGCGACCTCCTCCTCGCCGCCGCCCGCCAGCATAACGTTGCCCTCCTGCCTATCGACTCCGAGCACAACGCCATTCACCAGTGCCTGCGCGGCGGCCACGCGGATGAAGTCAAACAGATCTGGCTCACCGCCTCCGGTGGCCCCTTTCGCAACACGCCCCTAGCCGACTTCGACCACATCACCCCCGCTCAAGCCCTCAAACACCCCACCTGGGTCATGGGCCAGCGCATCACCGTTGACTCCGCCACCATGCTCAACAAGGGCCTCGAAATCATCGAGGCCTGCCGCCTCTTCGACCTCCCGCCCGCACAGGTTCGCGTCACCATCCACCCCCAGTCCACCGTCCACTCCCTCGTCGAGTTCATCGACGGCAGCATCCTCGCGCAGATCTCCGTCACCGACATGCGGCTGCCCATCCTCTACGCCCTGTCCTACCCCGACCGGCTCGACGCCACCCCCGCCCCCGGCCTCGCCTTCGACCTCGCCGCCCTCTCCCACCTCGACTTCAGCCCGCCCGACCTCGACCGCTTCCCCTGCCTGCGCCTCGCCTACGAGGCCGCTTCCACCCCATCACACTGCATCGCCCTCAATGCAGCCGATGAGATCGCCGTCGACGCCTTCCTCAAAGGTCGCATTCCCTTCCTCAGCATCCCTCGTACAATAGAAGAAGTTCTTCGCCTCACCCCGGCCGCCTCTCCCGCGTCTATCGCAGAGGTGCTCGCGGCCGATGGCGAAGCTCGCCGCGTCGCCACCGAGCACATCGCCCGCATCTGACGCGTCACCGTACCGCCGCTACCGTTGCACAAGAGGTCTAAACTCCCCGCCCCATGGCCACCATCCTCGAACTCCTCATCGTCCTCGGCATCATGGTCCTCGTCCACGAGACCGGCCACTTCCTCATGGCCAAGCTCTGCGGCATCCGCGTCGAGGTCTTCTCGATCGGCTTCGGCAAGCGCCTCCTCGGCTTTAAGCACGGCGACACCGACTACCGCATCTGCATCCTGCCGCTCGGCGGCTACGTCAAGATGTCCGGCGACAACCCCGGCGAGCACGCCACCGACCCCGGCGACTTCAACGCCCATCCCCGTTGGCAGCGCGTCCTCATCGCCCTCTCCGGCCCCTTCGCCAACTTCCTCCTCGCCATCGCCCTCATGACCGTCGGCTACATGCTCCACAACGAGGTCCAGGAGTTCGTCACCGGCCCCGCCATTACGGACTACATCGCCGCCAACACCGCAGCCGTCCGCACCGGCATCCATCCCGGCGACACCATCGTCCACTACGCCACCATCGAAAACCCCACCTGGGAGCAGGTCGGCGTGCGTTCCCTGCTCAACCTCAACCACACTGTCTCCTTCTCCTTCCTGCACGACGGCCACCGCACCGACACCGAGATCTTTGTCGAGAACAAGGGCGACGCCGAGAGCTTTTCGCTCGACAAACTCGGCCTCGTTCCGCGCATGCAGACCGTTCCCATCGAGGTCAAAGCGCTCGAGCCCAACATGCCCGCCGCCAAGGCCGGCCTCCAGCCCGGCGACAAGATCGCCACCATCGACGGCCTCCATCTCCGCTCCGTCGACTCCCTCCTCACCTACCTGCAGGACCAGGCCGGCAAGCCCGCCGCCCTCCTCGTCGAGCGCGCCGGCGCCACCCTCCCCCTCACCGTCACCCCGCAGTTCGCCGACATCGGCAATGGCACCAAGGACTACCGCCTCGGCTTCCAGGCCGTCCCGCCACCCGTAAAAGTTCAGCAGCTTCCCTTCGGCCAGGCCTTCGCCGAGTCCCTCAAGTTCAACAAGAAAAACGCCTCGCTCATCTTCGAGGTCCTGCACGGCATGTTCACCCGCCAGGTCTCCATGCGCTCCGTCTCCGGTCCCATCGGCATCGGCCAGCAGGTGCATGAGGCCGTCGGCATGCCCGGCTGGATGCCCATCATCGGCATCATGGCCTACATCTCGCTCAACCTCGGCATCTTCAATCTGCTGCCCATCCCTATCCTCGACGGCGGCATGATCCTCTTCCTCATCATCGAGTCCGTCATCCGCCGCGACGTCGATCAGACCATTAAGGAGCGCGTCTACCAGGTCGCCTTCGTCTGCCTCATCGTCTTCGCCGCCTTCGTCATCTTCAACGACATCACCAAACTCGGCATTTTCACCAAACTCAAACCGTAGCCCTTTTACTGGTTTCGTAGTAGATGTGTCATCTCGACCGAAGCGGGACAGCGTTCTGTCTCGCGAAGCGGAGACCCGCAGTTTCCTTCGCATCACGCGATAGCATCGGGGACCACCACTCAGCACGAAAGTCAACGGCACCATCTTGAATCCCCGATGCCTGGCGCGTATGGTGTGGCTATGGACACTGAGACCATGACCTTCAGCCTCCCGCAAGAAAAGGCCCTCGCCTTCCGAGAGGCTGCTGCCGCTAACCATGTCGAAGTTGAGACAGCGCTTGGCGATGCCGTTAGTTATTACCTCGAATACGATCGGGAGTTCCGCGAAGCAGTAGAAGAAGGCATTCGTCAAGCCGACGCAGGTGAAGTCGTCCCACATCAAAAGGTCGTGGCTCGCTATGAAGCTTGGAAGCAGGCTCACTCTCTCAAGTGAACCTTGAACTCTCATGGACACGCCACGCGCAGCAGGAGTTCGATAGCATCCGTGACTGGGTTACAAACGAGAATCCGTCCTCTATGCTGGACCAATTGGATCGCATTCTCGAAATGTCGCATCTGCTCACAAGCTATCCCGGCTTAGGTCGTACCGGTCGAATCTTACATACACGGGAAGCGATTGTTCCAAGAACGCCTTACATCCTTATATATCGACAGATCAACACCTCTATCGAGATTCTTTCTGTTCGTCACGGTGCCCGCCTCTGGCCCAAACATCTGCCAAAGATGTAGCCACCATCACCCGCCCGCCTCGCCCCCACCCCGCAGCTCCGCAAGTATCTCCCCCGCCGCCGTCCGCGCCGCCTCTTCCTCATCCGGCTTGAAGCTCACCGCCCCCACCCGCGCGTGCCCCCCACCGCCATAGCGCTCGCAGATGACTGCAATATTCGCCAAATCCCCCGCCGGCACCGTCGTCCACGGATTCGTCCCCACGCTGATCTTCACCCGATACTTCGATTTTGAAAGCCCCACCGTGTACGTCGCCTCCGGATGCAGGTAGTACGGGATGAACTTGTTGTACCCCTCCGTCGGCTGGTCCGTGATGTCGAACGTCAGCACTCCGCGCTCTACCCGCGCGCGCTCCCGCAGCAGCTCAATCTGCGCCCGATGCTTCTCGAGCAGCGGCCCCAGTTGCGCCTGCACAAACTCCTGATGCACAATCTCCCCCAGCGGCATCTCTGTCAGCAGCGGAATCAGTTGGGGTATCAACGTCACATCGTCCGAGCTCTCGATCGCCA
Organism: uncultured Acidobacteriaceae bacterium; assembly: GCA_964244225.1. GTDB lineage: Bacteria > Acidobacteriota > Terriglobia > Terriglobales > Acidobacteriaceae > Edaphobacter. The sequence goes on along the minus strand of CAXTJC010000284.1, from coordinate 1,145 downwards.
GCGTCAGCTGCATCGCCGGCTCCCCCATACCCACCGCTGCCGCCGCGCTCTCGTACTTCGCTCCGTCCACAATGTTCGCCCAGTAGATCAACTCCTCAAGCGGCGCCACATCCATCCCAAACCGCTCGCTCGCCACCTTCGCGATAAATCCCGTGCACGAGACGAACTGCGGATCGAAAAACTTCTGCTGCCGCTCCCCGCTCAGCCGCGTCTGCTCCTCGTACCGCTCAAACTCCGCCTCGTCCGCCGGCGTCAGAAACGCACTCAGATGATGATCAAACCACCATGTCACCTTCGGCGAGTCCGAGTACTTAAAGTCCACCACCGCATTCTCGTCACCGGTAAACTCTCCCGCGTCGAACTGCCCGCCAGCCTTGTGCATCAGCCCGCCATACGTAAAATCCGCCCCAGCATCCACACACTCGCGATAGAACCGCGTAAACAAAGACGCCGAGCACGCCCCATCGAAACACCGGTCATGATGCAGAACCTTCACCATCGCAGCCAGACTCCCTCACCGCTCGCGCCACTTCACAGAGCGCAGCCCGAATCTCCAAGCATAGTGCCGGCCTGCCCACTGTCAAGTCATGCAGGCGCATTCATTCGCCGCACATCATCTACGCTGCGGTTGTCGTACCCTGAGCCTGAAGCCACCACCGAGGTCCACCTTGCCCAAGCAACCATCCGCGTCCTCGCTGGTAGCGGAAGACGTGACATCCATAGACTCTCGTCCGCCTTCCCTTCTGCACCGTGTCTTCCTGGGAGCCGATGGCCTCCGCGCCGGTTGGAGCCTTTTTCTCTTCCTGCTTCTCCTCTCTCTCCTGCTTCTCCTCTTCGGCATTGACGTCCGTCATCTCTTCTCCTCCCATCCCGCACCCACACGTCCCATCACCGTCGCCGAAACCGAGATCTCTGATGGGTTACTCTTTGCCGCCGTCAGTACCGCCACCTTCCTTATGTCCCGCGTGGAACGCCGTCCCATACGCGTCTACGGCCTCGCTGCCACGCCCCGCGCCTTCTTCCTCTTTCTTACAGGCCTCGCATCGGGAGCGCTTCTCCTCTCCCTGCTCGTCGGCGCTCTCTCGCTCTCGCATCTGCTCATCTTCACCGGTCGCCAGCTCTCCGGATCCGCCGTGCTGGTCTTC
>CAXTJC010000283.1:0-4966 GCA_964244225.1 uncultured Acidobacteriaceae bacterium | reverse complement strand
CGCACCCGGACTCCCACTGCTGCGCTGCAGCTGCAAGGGGTTGAACCAGATCTGGACGAACCTGATCGACAATGCCATCGACGCGATCGCGCCCGGCGGCCGCATTACCGTCAAGACATCGCTGGACATTCACCCGCAAGGGGGCTCGCTATACATCTCCATCATGGACGATGGAGAGGGCATTCGGCCAGAGCTGCAGCCGCGCATCTTCGATCCGTTCTTCACCACGAAGGAGCCCGGCGTAGGAACAGGGCTCGGTCTCGGCATCGTGCATCGTCTGGTAGACCAGAATATGGGAACAATCCGGTTCACCTCCGAACCTGGCAAGACAGAGTTTCTCGTCCGCTTACCGACAGAATCCACCGACGCTCCTAAGGTCTGTTAAGTGTCATCCGTGTAGCTCTTCAGCACCTATGTGAGAGCACACCAGTGACACTGTTTAATCCAATTGGTTGCGCACAACCTTTGCGCGCGAGAGAGGTTTACGAGAGGGAAAGTGCACTGGAGAGAGATATGCCCCTCTCATGCCTGGAGGCTTTGTATGCCGTCGTCTCGCTCACTCCTTCTTCTAACCGTGTGCCTTGCTCTCAGCCTCTCCGGCTGCTCCCACCGAACATACTATGCACCGCCGCCGCCTCCCCCGCCGCCTCAGGCGTATCGCGAGTTTCCGCCGCTCCTTCAGCTTGCGGAGCAGACGGGCTACCGTGCCGGTCTGGATGAGGGTGCGCGCGATGCCTACCAGAGCGGTTACCATCCACGAGACGACCGAGCCTTTCGTGAAACGCCCGGGTATGATCCCCGTCTCGGCCCCTTCCCGCCCTATCGTGACGCATTCCGCTCTGCTTACCTGCGAGGGTACGATCGCAACTTCCATCGTTGAGAGATACGCACGTGCGCTCTATCATTCTTTCCAGGAGATCTGCTCGCGTGTCGCTCACCCCTTTTCACATCGCTTTCTCCGTCAACGATCTCGCCGCAGCGCGTACCTTCTACGGAGGCGTGCTCGGCTGCGAAGAAGGCCGCAGCTGTGCGGAGTGGATCGACTTCAATCTATTTGGGCATCAGATCGTCGCGCATCTAAAGCATGGCGTGAGTGATGCGCCGCAGCACAACCTGGTTGACGGACACGACGTGCCGATTCCCCATTTCGGCGTGGTCCTCTCCATGCAGGTCTGGCAGTCTCTGGCGGATCGACTTATTACTGCCGATACGGAGTTCGTGATTGAGCCTTACATCCGCTTCAAGGGCGAGGTAGGAGAGCAGGCCACGATGTTCTTTCTCGATCCCTCGGGAAATGCGCTCGAGTTCAAGGCCTTTGCCGACATGGGCCAGCTCTTCGCCACGTAGCTCGCCGCCTCGGTCAATCTTTGACGACTGGGACAACGCTAAATCGTCAGCGTCCCTGGCTCTTTGCCAGGGCCTTCCGCAGCGTGTCTGCGGCGGACTCCGGCGTAATATCGCGCTGCGGAGACGCCAAGAGCTCAAAGCCAACCATAAATTTGCGCACAGTGGCGGATCGCAAAAGAGGCGGATAGAAGTGCAGATGCATCTGCCACTCGGGATGCGGCTGCCCATCCGCAGGCGCGCCGTGGATTCCCATTGAATAGGGAAACGATATGTCAAAGACCGAATCGTATGTACTGGTCAGCTGCTTCAGAATATCGGCCAGACCCGATCGTGCCGCATCGTCCATATCGGGAAGCCGCGCTATGGCTGCTCGCGGCAGAACAATCGTTTCAAACGGCCACACCGCCCAGTACGGGACGAGAGCCACGAAGTGTTCATTCGCCACAACAATCCGCTCACCGGCCTGCAACTCAAGTTCCAGGTACGCCGGCAGCAAGGACCTGCCGCGCTCCGCGAGATACGTTTGCTGGCCCTTCAACTCCGCCTCGATCTCATTCGGAAGCGAGTGCGTCGCCCAGATCTGCCCATGTGGATGCGGGTTTGACGCTCCCATCATGGCTCCGCGATTTTCAAATATCTGCACATAGTGGATCTCCGGGCGAGCCTCTAACTCCTCCACCTGCGCCGCCCAGACATCCACCACCTTCCGAATGGCGGCGACATCCATCTTTGCGAGCGTCAGATCATGCCGGGGCGAGAAGCAGATGACGCGACATAGCCCAGGCTCGCTTTCGGCCACAAGCAGACCTTCGTTATCAAGTGCCTCCGACGTCACATCCATCTTCAACGCCGCATAGTCGTTCTCGAAGACGTAAGTATCTGTATAGACCGGCGTCTGACGGCCGCCTGCGCGCACATTGCCTGGGCACAGGTAGCATGCGGGATCATAGGTCAGTATGGCAGGCGCGGCGGGCGTCTCTGTCTGTCCCTGCCAGGGCCGTTCCGTCCGATGCGGCGAGACCAGCACCCACTCCTGCTTCAGCGGGTTCCATCGCCGATGCGGCTGCGTAGTCAACGTCATCGAAGCCTCGCGATCGCGCCGTCCGACGCTCGTGAGAGATAGCACTCAGCTACGATTCCCGTCTTCTCCTGATAGCGCGCCACAAGCGCCTCTCTGAAAGCCGCGGCGTGGGCTCGCTCGACCACGTTCACCGTGCATCCACCAAAGCCGCCGCCGGTAATTCGCGCGCCATAGCAGCCCGGCAAAGGACGCGCCATGTCCACCAGCAGATCCACCTCGTAGCAGCTTGCCGCAAAATCATCGCGAAAGCTTGCATGCGCGGCATACATCAACTCGCCAAAATGATGAATGTCACCGGCCAGGAGAGCCTCGCGCGCTTCAAGCACACGGGCATTCTCGGTGATGATGTGACGGCAGCGGGCGAACGACTCGGGCGACATGGACGCGCGCACCGACTCCAGGTCGGCAAGCGCTGCATCACGAAGCTGCTTCGCGTGCGGGACGGCCGCTGCCAGTATAGCCTGCCCTGCTTCCACTTCACCTCGCCGGTCCCCGTACTCCCCATGAGCCACTTCGTGCTTCACCATGGAGTTGCAGATAACAACACTGATCGACTCCGGCAGATGCAGCTGCTCATACTCGAGGGAGCGGCAATCCAGCAGCAAGGCATGATCGGCTTTGCCGTTCACACTCACGAACTGGTCCATAATTCCGCATGCACCACCCACAAAATTGTTCTCCGCCGCCTGGCAGAGCAACGCGATCTCGGCGGGCGGCAGTACGAACTTTGCTTGCTGCAGCACGGCGATTGCGGTTGCCACCTCAACTGAAGCCGAAGAACTTAATCCCGCATTCGGCGGCACATCGCCTTCCAGCTCCAGCCGCAGTCCAGTCACACCAACGCCCCTCTGCCGCAGCAAGCCGATCACTCCTGCCGGGTAGTCGCTCCAGTGATGACGGCCGACCGACGGGTAGGCCGAGAGATCATAGCTCACGCTCTCGTTGAAGTTGCGCGCGGTAAGATGCAGCAAGCCATCGTTGGTGGATTCTACTGTGGCCCGGGTCTCAAACTCGATCGCCATTGGCAGAACGAATCCACCGGTGTAGTCCGTATGCTCGCCAATGAGGTTCACACGGCCCGGTGCGGAATATGTCGACATACGTTTACAACTCTCGTGTGGAAGTCTGACTGGAACTTCAGCCATGCCATCGTCTCACACTTGTCGTAGCCTTCGGAGCCATCGCCAGATACGTACCGAGACGCAACGAATCCACGCAGACGGCAATCGGTCTATGCGCCGATCAACATCGACACCTCTTAGATTTTTACGCGTTCACAGGATCCAGAACACGCGCAAGCCGCAGTCCCTTGCGATCCGCCGCGGCCTGCTTATGAAATGCATATCCGGCGATCAACGGGACCGCCATCGTCGCTTCTGAAAAGACCATCTGCTCGTAAACCGTATCGACTTTGCCCCATGAACTCGCCTCTTTCAGCGTGCTCGAGCTCAGAGCTCCGTCCCGCACATCGGCCACGGTGACCTGAATCGCATACTTGTGCATGGATGCCTCCACACCCAACACATCGGCGGCGACAACAATGTCCTGCGCGAAGTTCTTCGGCACGCCGCCGCCGATCATCAGCAGCCCTGTCGTGGGATTCTCAATCTTCAGCTTCGTCAGTTCATAAAAATCTTTGGCTGAGTCGATCGAAACCTTGGGACCGTTTTGTCTTTCATGCTGATGCGCCACCAGGCCAAAGCCGGCCGAGCAGTCGGAGAACGCCGGGCAGAAGATCGGTATATCTTTTTCGTACGCCGCCCAGACGATGCCATCCACCCCACCCTTAGCGGGTGTTTTGCCATGCTTCTCGAGGTAAGCGCCCATAGCAACGATGACCTCGCGCGAGCTGTAAGGACGCGGCTCAAGGGAGTCCACAATCTCTTTCATCGTGTCATCGCAGATGCGCAGCTCAGACTCATCGATGAGCGTGTCGTAGATTCGATCAATCATCAGCTCGCGCAACGCACCATCTTCCGTGCCCGCCTTGTACAACTCATCTGCAATATAGTGGCGAAATCCGAGCGACTCGAAGAAGTCCTGATCCACAATATTCGCGCCGGTCGAGACGATTGCATCCACCATATTGGATCGGATCAGATCGACAAAAACCTGCTTCAACCCAGAGCTGATCAGTGATCCGGCGAGACACAAGATGACAGCGCACTCCTTATCACGCAGCATGCGCTCGTAAATGGAAGACGCACGATGCAGATCACGCGAGCTGAACGCCATCGTCTGCATGGCATCGACGAATGCCACCACGTTGTGCTGCTTAATATCAATGTGCTCAATCGTGCGTTGCAGGATCTCTTGTTTCGTAGCCATACCTGAGACTACCAAAATGCTCGTTTGGTCATGGCAATCTGCCGTTAATTTCACGCCGGAAACCCTTGTATAGCTTCCGTTCCTACTCGGTTTCCGGCCATGCGATACTGTCCCTATCGCAAGCGGCTGGGTGATCCCGGTCGGGCATTCCTTAGGCCGGGATGGCGGAACTGGCAGACGCAGCGGACTCAAAATCCGCCGAGGGCAACC
>CAXTJC010000282.1:0-5013 GCA_964244225.1 uncultured Acidobacteriaceae bacterium | reverse complement strand
CTTGAAGACTCCAAGCTGGACATTGGCTTTGGCTCGCAGATCCGGTCATATGTGCTGCAGCCGTACCGGATGGCGAAGGATCTGCGCACGCGGGTTGAGGTCGGCGATGTGGACCGAGTGCTCGATGGCGACCTTGAGCTTTTTATACGGGGATATCTGCGGATGAGGCGTGAGGGTGGCGTGCCCGCGCCGATAGTCGAGGTCGACGAGACGTAACGTGATCCGCCGTAGTGTGCGCATCGCAGGGATGCGATGTGCTGGAGAAGACGCTGCGCGCGGAAGCGCATCGAAGATGTGCAGAGGAGATCGTCGCGATGGCAGAGGCTCGAGGGAATGAAGGTACGTTGCGCACGGAGCTTGAGAGGCAATTGCTCGCGCTGCTGACTGGCGGACAGGCACATGCGGACTTTGACAAAGTCGTTACAGGAATGCCGACGGAGATGCGCGGGCTGCGGCCGGAGCGCGTGCCGTACTCGGCGTGGCAGCTGCTGGAGCATCTGCGGATCACGCAGCGGGACATTCTGGAGTTCTCGACGAATGGCAACGGGTCCGGGTACAAGGAGCTGCAGTGGCCAGAGGAGTATTGGCCAAAGGAGAGCGCACCGCCATCGGATGAAGCCTGGGAGGAATCTATCAAAGCGGTGCAGGCAGATTGTGAGGCCTTCAAAGCGGTGCTGCGGGCGAAGGAGGCGGATCTGGCGACGCCTTTCCCCTGGGGAAGTGGACAGAACCTGCTGCGGGAGGCATTGCTGGTGGCGGACCACACGGCGTACCACCTGGGCGAGATGGTGCTACTGCGGCGGCTGCTCGGCGCCTGGAACGGTTAAGGGTAAGAGCTGATGAATGAGCCTGCGCTGATTCGCGAGATGCTGGGACAGCCGCCATCGCGGCCAAGGACGCTGGCGGTGGTGGGGCTCTCCGACCGTCCAGACCGGCCCAGCCACTATGTTTCGAAGTACATGCAGGAGCATGGATATCGCATTCTGCCGGTGAATCCTGAGCTGAAGACGGTGCTGGGCATGGAGTGTTCGACCTCAGTGATGACGCTGCCGGAGCGGGCGGATGTGGTGAATGTCTTCCGGCTGCCGAGCGCGCTTCCGGCGATCGTGGACGAGATGATTCTGCGCGGACTGACGCGGCTCTGGGTACAGCAGGGAATTATGAATCTGCAAGCGGCGGAGCGGGCGGAGGCTGCCGGAATCGGCGTGGTGATGGATCGCTGCATCATGGTCGAGCATAGGCGTCTGCTCGGCTGATCTGTGGGTGGAGGCGGATGGGTTAAAAACCGCCTAGAATGTAGGGTGATGATACCTCCGCGCCGCCGTCTCGCCTTGTTTTTTGTGATGCTGTTTGCCGCTCTCTGCCTTCCGCTCTCTGCGCAGATGCAGGCGGTTGGAGATGGCGGGCCGGGTCCGTTCAAGGCGCAGCACCTTACGGCGGAGCTGACGAGTAATGCCTCCGCGGTGGCTCCGGGGCGGGCAGTTCAGGCGGGCCTGGTGCTGACGCTTGAGCAGGGATGGCATGTTTACTGGATCAATGCGGGCGATGCGGGAGAGACGCCGGCGATTAAGTGGACGCTCCCCACGGGCATCACAGCCGGAGCCATGCAGTTTCCTATTCCGAAGCGGCTGCCGTTTGGACCGCTAATGGACTTCGGTTACGAAGATGCCGTGGCGTTTCCGGTGATCGTGACGGCCGCTCCGAATACGAGACCGGGGAGGTTACATTTAGACGCTCTGGTGACTTGGGTGGTCTGCCGGGAGGTATGCGTTCCGGGTAAGGCGAAGATGGGACTGGACCTGGATGTGATTCCCAATGCGCCGGTAGCGCAGCCGGCCAAGGGAGCTTTGGGCGAGGCGCTGACCCTGCTGCCGAAGCCGCTTCCGGCCAGCGCGCATGTGATGGTGAGTGGTGGCGCGAAGGACTTCGTCTTTACGTTGACGACCGGGCAGAGAGAGGAAGATGCGGAGTTTTACCCGTTCGACCAGGACCTGATCGCCAATGCGCCGGACCAGGATTTGGAGGAGAGGCCGGACGGTGTGCGGTTGTGGGTGCCGCGCTCGCCTGATCTGAAGATGCTGCCGAAGCAGATCCATGGGCTGCTGCGGCTGAGCGATGATCTGGCGTACGAGTTTACATCGCCCATCGTTCCGGGCGAGATTCCGAGGGCGGATGATGGCGCCAAACCCGGTGCGGCAGCCGCCACAAATGTAACTGTTTTCGGCGCAATTGGCTTGGCGTTTGTCGGCGGCATCATCCTGAACCTGATGCCGTGCGTGTTTCCGGTGCTGTTCCTGAAGGGCTTGGCGCTGGTACAGACGTCGGGTGAGGAGCGATCGAAGATGCGGTCGCACGGCTTGGTCTACGCCCTTGGGATTCTGGTGAGCTTCTGGGCGATTGTGACGGTGCTGCTGGCGCTGCGCTCGACGACGAACCAGATCGGCTGGGGCTTTCAGCTGCAGTCACCGACGTTTCTGGCGGTGCTGGCGCTGGGGCTTTTCTTCTTCTCGCTGTCGCTGGCGGGGCAGTTTGAGCTGGGACTCTCGCTGACGAGCGCGGGCGACTCGCTGACGCGCAAGCAGGGCTACGCCGGGAGCTTCTTTACCGGCGTGCTGGCGACGGTGGTAGCCACGCCTTGCACGGCGCCGCTGATGGGCGCGGCGATCGGCTTTGCGCTGGCGCAGCCGATGTGGGTGACCTTCGCGGTGTTTACGGCTCTGGCGCTGGGGCTGGCGGCGCCGTATTTGGCGTTGACGATTCAGCCTGGGTGGACGAAGGTGCTGCCGCGGCCGGGCGCTTGGATGGAGACGCTGAAGCAGCTGACGGCAGTGCCGCTGTTCGCGACGGTGATCTGGCTGACGTGGGTCTATGGACGGCTGTTCAGCGGTGGTTCGACAGCAGGGCAGGGTGTCGACCATATGGCGAAGCTGCTGCTGGGATTCCTGCTGCTGGCGATCGCGGGATGGGTGCTGGCGAAGTGGCCGGCGAGCCGCAAGTCGACGGTTGCGGCGGTGTTTCTGGGAGCGCTGGCGCTGGCCGCGCCGCTCTATCAGCGCAAGGATACGACGCTGGCGTGGCAGCTTTACTCGCAGACGACGCTTGATGCGGCGCGGGCCGCAGGGAAGCCGGTGTTCATTGACTTCACCGCGGCGTGGTGTCTTTCCTGCCAGGTGAACGAGCGGCTGGTGCTGAAGTCGGCCGAGGTGCAGGAGCAGTTCCGGTCGCATAGCGTGGTGCTGATCCGCGCGGACTGGACCCAGTACGACGAGGCGATCACGCGGGAGCTGGCGAGTGTGGGGCGCAGCGGCGTGCCGACGTATGTGCTGTATCCGGCGGCGAAGGACGCAAAGGCTGATGTGCTGCCGGAGCTGTTGACGAAGCCGATCGTGCTTGGAGCGCTGGAGAAGGGTCTGCGATAGGCGGCCCTCCCCTCCCCGTACTTTGCCGTTAAAGTCTTCGAGGGATTGGGAATGGGTACTGTACGGCTCGTTCGGCGTACGGATATGGTTTGAAGAGGATTGAACTCTCTTGCTTTCTGGATTTGTGTCGCGGGTCCGGGGCGAATACGGGGATTTCTCCGCTCGCGATCCACCCCACCGAGCAAATACGCTCGTTGGGGACCCCGGATGCTCGGTCGAGATGACGGCTGGTTTGGGGGTGGGTCGAGATGATGGCTTTTGTTGTTATTTTCGGGGCTGCCGCAGGTGGGCGGGATGGTTCTGCTTGAACCAGCTCCTTTCCATTTCAGGATACGGCGTGCGCGAGGGAGATTGCGCCACTGTGCGGTGATGAATCAGAGGGAAGTGCCTGAAGGTGTAGTGGGGGCGAGCAAACCTCGGGTCTCTCCACTGCGCGAGACGATAAGGCTGTCTCACTTCGGTCGAGATGACACCTCTATATCAATGGGAACACTGCTAAAGACAAGGAAAAGCAAAAGGCAAACAAATCCCTGCGGATCAAGGACATGGAAAGGCGAAGCAGATTCCCTGCGGGAATGACAACAAAAAGCGGAATGTTTGTGCCATGGCGGGCAGGGCTGCTTTCCTGAAGGTGTGTCGCAGGTTCGGAGCAGAATACGGGGATCTCTCCGCTCGCGATGCTCGGTCGAGATGACGGCTAGTTTGCCGGGTGGGTTGGGTCGGCCTGGCGGCCGATGGCCCACTCACGACGATAGTGCTGTCGTGAATGGGGCACCCGCCTTTGGCTTGGCGGTGTGGGCGGTGGTGGCTATGGGATGAGTTTGTTGGAGGGGAGAGGAAAGACAGGGTCTCTGCGCTTACTTTCCCTCGAGCGCAGGACGCTACTTGCGTTTGGCAGATTTGATGCGGGTGATCTCGTCCATGCGGGCGGCTAGCTGGCGTTCGCGGCCTTCCTGGGTGGGCTGGTAGTAGCGGCGGTCGGCGAGAGAGGCGGGGAGGCACTGCATGTCGGCTATGCGGCCTTCGAGGTCGTGTGCGTACTGATAGTCCTTGCCGTAGTCGAGCTCCTTCATGAGGCGCGTGGGGGCGTTGCGCAGATGGAGCGGGACGGGCTCGGCGGCGGTGGCCTGAATGTCGGCCTGGACGGCGTTGTAGGCGGTGTAAACGGCGTTTGACTTGGGCGCGAGGGCGAGATAGACGACGGCCTGCGCGAGGGCGAGGCCGCCCTCCGGTTGGCCGAGGAAGTGCATGGCGTCGCGGGCGGAGAGGCAGAGGTTGAGGGCTTCGGGTGCGGCGAGGCCGATGTCTTCGACGGCCATGCGGACGACGCGGCGGGCGACGTACATGGGGTCTTCGCCGGCTTCGAGCATGCGGCCCAGCCAATAGAGCGAGGCGTCGGCGTCGGAGTTGCGGACGCTCTTGTGCAGGGCGGAGATGATGTCGTAGTGCTGCTCGCCTTTCTTGTCGTAGAGGAGGACGCGGCGCTGCATGGCTTCGGATGCGAGCGCTTTGGTGATGACGTGTTCGCCGCGGCCTTTGGCGAGGCTGGCAGCGACATCGAGCGCGTTGTACGCGTTTCGGGCGTCGCCGCTGG
>CAXTJC010000281.1:0-5027 GCA_964244225.1 uncultured Acidobacteriaceae bacterium | reverse complement strand
GACCGAACGACGCAGCCAGAAAACTCAGCGTGTCGGACTTCGCATACTCGGCGGCGCGAAACAGAATCGCCGGCAGGGAGGTCGGCGCCGTCGGCAGCGTCTGGCCCGCGGCCTCCACCTGGAACTCCACGCCCTTCCGGATCACCTTGACGTCGCCGTTCCCGAGCGCGCGGCCGTACTGGTCGCCAAGAATCGGCACCAGCACCTTGTCGCGCAGACGCTCCTCCTGCGGCTGCCAGTCGATGTCAAAGAACGAGGCGTAGCGGCTGGTCACGCCGTTCTCGAGCACATCCCACCAGTAGCGGTTCTCCTTGCCCAGCGACATGTGGTTCGGCACGATGTCCAGCACCTGGCCCAGGCCGTTCTCGCCGAGGGTCTTTGAAAACCGCTGATGCGCCTCGCTGCCGCCCAACTCTTTGTTCACCCGCTGATGATCGACGACATCGTAGCCGTGCATGCTGCCCGGCGCGGCCTGCAGGTAGGGGGAGCTGTAAACATGCGTAATGCCGAGGTCGTAGAGGTACTGCGCGATCGCGGCGGCGTCGTCAAACGTGAAGCCTTTGTGCAGCTGCAGCCGATAGGTAGAGCTTGGAGTTCGGTCAGTCAAGATTCACCAGAGATGGTTGGGGCTCTTAAGGAAGAGCGGAAAGCGGGGCTGTGGGTTGCCTGTTCTCACAGGCTCAGCTTCATCAAGAAATAGCTTCACCTTAGATCGGTTGTGGCCGCCATGCCCCAGTAAGCGTAAAGGCAGCATGGATCAGGGAGATGTGTGAGAGCGCCTGCGGGAAGTTGCCGAGCATTCGCCCATTAACCGGGTCGTACTCCTCGGCGATCAGGCCGAGATCGTTCGTCAATCCAAGCAGCCGCTCATACAGCGCCTCTGCCTCCGCCTTCCGTCCGATGAGATGAAGATTCATCGCCATCCAAAAGCTGCAGGCAAGAAACGCGCCTTCGCCTCCTGCCAGACCATCGAGGCCGGCCGATGTGTTGTATCGCTGGACCAGCCCGTCTTTCATAAGGTGTCGCTCGATCGCTTCAACCGTGCCGACAATGCGGGGATCGTCCGGCGGAAGAAAGCCGACCAGCGCCAGACGCAGGCATGACGCATCAAGCTCGGTCGACCCATAAGACTGCGTAAACGAGTTCAGGCTTTGATTGAAACCCTTTTCAAGTACTTCGGCGCGAATCATCGCGCGGTTCTTGCGCCATCGCTTTACATCGCCGCCGCCGTCATACCGCTCGTGGTGCTTGATCGCACGATCGAGTGCCACCCAGGCCATCACCTTCGAGTGCACAAATTGCTTGCGGCCGCCGCGTGTCTCCCAGATGCCTTCATCCGGCTCCGGCCACACCTTGCACAGGTGGTCGATCAACCGGGCCTGCAGCGCAGTCGCGTCCACGCGAATGTCGTCCTCCGCGGCTGGCGTGCGCATCAGCGCGGAGGCTACCTCGCCAAATATATCCAGCTGAAACTGCTCCGCCGCGGCATTACCGATCATCACGGGCCGCGAGTGCTCATAGCCCGGCAGCCAGTCTGCATGCCACTCGTTCAGGTTGCGCTCGCCACGAATGCCGTAGAGCGCCTGCACCCGGTCCGGCGCGCCCGCGATCGCGCGCAGCAGCCAGCGCCGCCAGGCGATCGCCTCCTCCTCAAAGCCGGCATGCATCAGCACCAGCAGCGTGAATGAGGTATCCCGCAGCCAGCAGTAGCGATAATCCCAGTTGCGCTCGCCCCCGATACTCTCCGGCAAGGAGGTCGTCGGCGCCGCCACAATGCCGCCCGATGGACGATACGTCAGAGCCTTCAACGTGAGCAGCGATCGGTCCACCATCTCCTGGTATCGTCCGCGATAGGCGCTCCGGGCCGTCCACTTTGTCCAGAAGTCCACCGTCAGCTTCAACGCCTTTTCCACATTCGGCGGCTTTGGCACCTCCCCAAGCGACGACGCGTAGGTCAGCGAAAAGTCCATCACCTTGCCCTTCCGCACCGTGAACTCGCTCAGCGTCCGGAGATTCTCGCCGCGCAGCTTGGCCTCCGTATGCAGCACGACCATGTCCGGACCTGAGACTGCGCGCAGCTGCCCGCCGTGCGTTGTCACCCAGGGGGTCGTACGCCCGTAATCAAATCGGATCGCCAGCACCATGCACATCGCCACTTTGCCTTCTATCCCGCGAACGCGCCGGACAATGCGCGAATGCGACTCGCGCGGCGGCATGAAGTCGAGCAGCTGCACCACGCCGTCCTTCGTCTCGAACGTGGTTTCGACCACCATCGTCTGCGGCAGGTAGCGCCGCGACGTGCGCAGCACCTCTGCCTTCGGGCGAATACTCCAGCAGCCATGATCGGCCGTGCCCAGAAGCGCCGCAAAGCAGGCCCCGGACGAGAAGTCAGGCCAGCAGAGCCAGTCAATCGAGCCGCTGCGCGAGACCAGGGCCGCCGTCTCGCAGTCGCCGATCAGCCCATAGTCTTCGATTCGAGCGGCATGGAGCGCCGTCTTTGAAAGATCGTTCGTCACGTACAACAGTTCCTTTCCTGGCCCGGCAACGATGGCATCGCGCCCCGAAGCAAACCCAGAGCAAACACTTTCGCGCTTCGTGGCATCCGTTCTGATTGAAGTCTAGCGGTATGTGAACTTCAAACATCCTGGCTGTCTTTTCGGGGTTGGATGCGGATTGTTCGATCTTGACCACATGAATCGCCGCACTTGCGTTCCATCAGGGTTTGTACCTAGGAATCTATGTCTTTGAGTTTGCGTCCTATGAAGCCGGCTGAGGGTCGGCGTCGCGTCCTTATCGAAGAGCTCTCGCCCCAGGTGGACCACGGCCGTTACCCGGTCAAACGAACTACAGGAGACTCGGTCAACGTCTCCGCCGCCTTCTTCGCGGACGGTCACGACCACGTCGCTGGCCGCCTTCTTTATCGGCATGAGAGCGATCGCCGTTGGCGTGCCGCCGGCATGGCCCCGCTTGGCAACGATCTTTACTCCGCCAGCTTCCTTGTGGATAAACCCGGCGCTTGGCGCTTCACCATCCAGGCCTGGATCGATCACTTTGACACCTGGTACTCGGATCTTCGTAAGCGCATCGATGGACAGCCGGATCCGCTCCACCCGGACGCCGCATCCACTCCGCAGAACATTCCTCTCGCCCTGCGCTCCGGTGCTCTGCTGTTGGAAGAGACCGCGGCGCGGGCCAAGGGCGCGGATGCCAAACTGCTGCAGCAGGTGGTTCTGTCACTCCGCTGGCTGGCCGAGCAGGACGCGGCTCACTATGACTTTCCCCTCGCGCCCGAGATAGCCGAGATCGCCTCGCAGTATCCCGACCTCTCCTTCGCCACCAAGTACGAGCAGGAGCTTGAGATCTGGGTCGATCGTGAGCGCGCGCGCTTCTCCTCCTGGTATGAACTCTTTCCGCGCTCCGCCTCCCCGCAGCCGCTCGATCACGGCACCCTTGCCGATGTGGAAGCTTTGCTGCCGTCAGTTGCTGCGATGGGCTTTGACGTCCTTTACCTGCCGCCCATCCACCCCATCGGCAAAGCCTTTCGCAAGGGCCCGAATAATAACGTCGTCGCGGCCGAAGGCGATGAGGGCAGCCCGTGGGCGATCGGAGCGGACGAAGGCGGCCACAAGGCCATTCACCCCAAGCTCGGCACCCTCGCCGACCTCAAAAAGCTGGCCAAGACCTGCACCGGGCGCGGCATCGATCTCGCCATGGACATCGCCTTCCAGTGCTCGCCCGATCACCCCTGGGTCAAGGAGCATCCGGAGTGGTTCATCCTTCGCCCCGACGGCTCAATTCAGTACGCTGAAAATCCGCCAAAGAAGTATCAGGACATCTATCCGCTCAACTTTGAGTCGGCAGACTGGCGCGGGCTCTGGGAAGAGCTGCTCTCGGTCTTCCTGTTCTGGATCAAGCAGGGCGTCACCATCTTCCGCGTGGATAACCCGCACACGAAAGCGCTTCCATTCTGGGAGTGGGTCATCGGCCAGGTGCACCGCGATCATCCCGAGGCCATCTTCCTCGCCGAAGCCTTCACCCGCCCGCACGTCATGTACTCGCTTGCGAAGGCCGGTTTCACCCAGTCCTACACCTACTTTACCTGGCGTACCGGATCGGCCGAGCTCAGGCAGTATCTGGAAGAGATCACGCAGCCGCCGGTCTACGACTTCTTTCGCCCCAACTTCTGGCCAAACACGCCCGACATCCTGCACGGCTCATTGCAGACCGGCGGCCGCCCCATGTTCATGCAGCGTGTCATTCTTGCCGCCACGCTCACGGCAAATTATGGCATCTACGGTCCTGCCTATGAACTCGGCGAGAACGAGCCGATGAAGCCCGGCAGCGAAGAGTACCGCAATAGCGAGAAGTACGAGATTCGCGCGTGGGACCGGGAGTCGCCAACCTCGATCGCTCCCTTGATCACCAGGCTCAACGCCATTCGTCACGCGAACCCGGCGCTCCAGACGAACGAGCGGCTTGTCTTCCACACCGTCGATAATCCGAACCTACTCTGCTACTCAAAGACCACGGCGGACCACGGCAATACTATCCTGGTCGCCATCAACCTCGATCCCGCGCAGGAGCAGGGCGGCTGGATCGATCTCGATCTCAAGGCGCTTGCGGTGCCCTACGGTGTGAACTTCGACGTTGAGGATTTGCTCACCGGTCAGCACTACACCTGGCATGACCGCAGCAACTACGTCGCGCTCCGGCCAGACGTAATGCCCGCGCATGTCTTTCGCCTCACCACGCAACAGCCGTAATCGAAACGCCTTTTTTCGTCCCGGCCTGCGGAGTTATCTGGAATCAAGTTCAAAAGACGATCAGAGGGCGAGTCCGCCGGTATAGCATTTCTCCTGAAGGTGTAGAGAAGGATGAGAAAGTTCGTGCCATTTTTCTCTCAAGGAAAATGGCCTTCACAGCAGGCGAACAACGCCACAGCATTAGGAAAAATGCTCTAGCGCGACTCGCGTCTTTCTACCTCGTCTTCCTCCGCCAACCGCTTCCGCATAGCCTCTCGAGCGATC
>CAXTJC010000280.1:0-5033 GCA_964244225.1 uncultured Acidobacteriaceae bacterium | reverse complement strand
CAACCTGCGCAACCTTCGCGTCGCCGAGACCGAGAAGTACGCGCACGTGACCTACTTTTTCAACGGCGGCATCGAGAAGCCATTTCCGGGCGAAGACCGCGCGCTTGTTCCCTCGCAAAAGGTCGCCACGTATGATCTCGCTCCCGAGATGTCCGCCGCCGGCATCGCCGACGCCGTTATCAAAGCCGTGAACGACACCGCCTTCGACGTCATCATCGTCAACTTCGCCAATGCCGATATGGTCGGCCACTCCGGCAAGATCGAACCCACTATCCGCGCCGTCGAGACTGTCGACACAGAGCTCGGCCGTATCTACGCCGCAATCAAACAGCGTGGCGGCAGTCTCCTCGTCACCGCCGACCATGGCAATGCCGAGCTGCTCATCGACCCGCTTACCGGTGGCCCCCACACTGCCCACACCACGAATCCGGTTCCGTTCTTATATGTAACGGAACTTGGCACACAACCTATCCTGCGATCTGGCGGCAGCCTTCGCGATATCTCTCCAACCATTCTCCGGCTGCTCCGTCTTGAAAAGCCAAGTGACATGACCGGAGACGATCTCGTCAGCGCCACCTTTTCATAACGCAAGCGAGGCTACGCGAGGATTGCCGCATCTCCAGTCGCCGTCTTCGCGAACGCATGCACCACCTCGCCCTCGGCATTCACATGCCGCAGAATCATCTGCTCCGCCGTCAGCTCCAGATGGCTGAAGCCGAAGACCTTGGCCGCGTACGGCCCGCGCACGCTCGGCTCCAACTTCAAGTCGTAGAGGTCTGCCCCGCCGGCGCCGGAGAGAAAGAAGCTCGTAGGGTGCTTCTCAAACTCAAGGTGCTGCAGATCATGATCATGTCCAGCCAAATAGAGCTGCACTTTGTGCTCCCGCAGCAACGGATCCCAATCCCGGATCAGTGTTGCATGATCGCCATGTGGGCCATCGGAATACACAGGGTGGTGCGCGATCACAGTGAGGAACGGTGTCGCCCGCGGTTTCTTCAGCTCCGCTTCAAACCACGCCAACTGCTCGGCGCGCTGCTCTTCCGTCAACGTAAAGTCGCGCCCCGCGGACTTGCCGCCAACCTTCGCCGGATGCGGCATGTTGCTGTCGAGCGCAATCACTGTCATCAGCGGATTCACCCGCGGGAACTGGTAGCTGTACCATCGCGCCGGCATCGTCCATCGCGTACCTGGCACCTTCGCATACGCGAGCTCCGCCTCAACCTTGCTCTCCGGCCACATCTGGTAATCGTGATTGCCGAGCACCGAGTACGCCGGGCAATCGAACGCGCTCTTCGGATACATATCCTCAAACTGCCATTGCCATCTCGGGCTTTTGATTCCGCCCTCAAGCTCGCCGTACCAGGTGTCGCCCAGCATCAGCAGCGCCTCTGTCCTGATGCCTCGTGCCGCCTGGTAGCGCTGCATCGCCGCCGCCACTGCCCGCTGTCCAACCTGCGAGTTGTCCCGTCCCCAATCGCCCACGATGAGAGCATGCCGTGCACCCGTCTGCGGCTGCTTTCCGGGTGCTTTGACTCGTGCAATGCTCGGGACAGCGCTGCTCAGACCCGCGAGCGCACTGAACTTTAGACTCTGCCGTAAAAACCGGCGGCGTGATACATATGCCTGACTATCCATAGTTAACGTTCTATCGCGCATGTATGAGAGACGTATGAATGCTCTCGTAAGCTGCGCCGCGAGACTACATCTCGCGCCGGCCGTCCATCGCTCGCGATATCGTCACCTCATCCGCATACTCAATATCGCTCCCGGCCGGCACGCCGGTAGCAATCCGAGTCACCCGCAGCTCCGGCCGCAGCCGCCGCATCTCGCCCGCTAAATACCCCGCCGTCGCCTCTCCCTCGGTCGTCGGCGAGGTCGCCAGGATGACCTCCGCCGCCTCGCCGAGTCGCGACAGTAGATTCGCAATCCGCAGCTGCTCCGGACCTATCCCATTTACCGGACTTAACGTCCCGTGCAGCACGTGATAGACACCTACGTAGCTGCGCGTCTTTTCAATTGTTGCGATATTTGTCGGCTCTTCAACAACACAGATCTGCCCGTGGCTTCGAGCCGCATTCGCGCAGTAGCCGCACGGATCAACATCCGTAATATTGTTACAAATGCTACAGAGCATCAGTCGCGCCCGCACCGTCGTGATCGCCTCCGCCAGCGCCCTGGCCTCCGCCTCGCTTGTCCGCAGCACATGGAATGCAAGCCGTTGCGCGCTCTTCGTTCCGATGCCGGGCAGCTTTTTAAGCTCATCGATCAGCCGCGTCATCGGTTCGGCAAAACGGGCCACTGCTACTCCAATCCCGGCAAGTTCATCCCACTCATCAGCCCAGACATGTTGGTCTGCATGGCTCCATCCGCTCGCCGCCCTGCCTCATTCACCGCTGCCGTGATGAGATCTTCGAGCAGCTCCAAATCGCTCCCCGCACTGCCGACAGCGGCCGGATCGATCTTCAGCCGCAGGACCTCTTTGCGGCCGTTCATACGTACTGTCACCACACCCCCGCCGCTTTGCGCCTCCACCACGGTGGCCGCCAGCTTCTCTTCCATCTGAGCCTGCATAGCCTGTGCCTGCTCCATCATCTCCTGCATCTTAGAAAAATCCATAACTCCTCTTTAATTGCTAGTTCACCGTTGTGAGTTGTTTGTTCCTGGGTGTGAGTCGTCTTGTAACTTCTTCGCTCGATGAGATAACTGTATTTAAGAAATAAGTTTCAGCCTAGATCATTCCGCGGGTTTGACTTACCGACTTAGAACGCCATTCTCGAACGTTCTATCTAAACCGGCTACTTTCCACTCAAATCGATAACCTTGCGAATCTCGGCGTGAAACAGCTCCTGTGCCTGCTTCACGATAGGATGCTCCTCGGCCTTGGACTGTGCCGATCCACTTCGAGCTACGCGCTTGACAACCCCGGGCTTCTTCTCCGCCGCCGATCCCGGCAGCCACTCAATCTTCAGGGCCGTGCCGCCGGCTTCGCGGATAGCGGCTCGTGCAATCTTGTCCGCCTCCGGATTCAGCACCATCGCAAGCATCGTTTTCGAAAAACCGGTCTGCACCCGCAGTACACCATCTTCAAGCCGCCACTCCGCTTCTTCCAGAGCCTCACCCGCGGAGCTCTGCTTGCTCGATCGCAGCAGTGCTTCGATTGCTGCGTGCTGAAACGACGACGCGCCCGCCTCTCCGTCCGGCGCAGCTGCATTTATCCAATCGGCCTCTACCGCCGCTAGATCTGGCAGGATCGTCCCGCGCCCACCGTCTGCGGTGCGATTCTCAACCTCAACAACAGCCGAGCCATCCTCTGAAGCAATAGCAGTCGCCAAAGGCGTATCGCGTCTCTCGGTCTTTGGTGCAGGCACAACGATCGCCGCCGGGATGGTGATCGCCTGATCGGAAGTAGGCAAGCCTCCGGGAGAAGGCCCTGTGCGCACCTCGTCTTTTGCTGCAGAGGCTCCATCCTCAAACCGTTTTCGCTGCGAATCTGCCGCAAATGGTGAAAAGGCCGGCTTGCCCGGAACAGCCTCGGTCGCCTGCTGACGTTGCACCGCGCTTGCTGGCGCCACACTCGCCCGCATCGGCTGGGACATCGCCTGGCTGGCGCCACCACGCCCCGCGCCACCGGGCTTTAAACCTGGACTCACGCCAGCCGCGGCCGAGCCTAGACTGCTCCCGGGACCGCCGGTCACCGGCAGCTGGCTCAGCAGCTCCTCCATCGGCAGCAGCCGCCGCAGGTGCACCAGCTTTAGCAGTCCTAGCTCAAAGTGAAATCGCTGCTCCTGCCGATAGCCCAGCTCGTCAAAAGTCCGCAGCATCATCTGCATGTACCGCGTCAGCTCTTCTTCCGTAAATCGCGCGGCTGTCCGCGCTGCCCTCCGTCGTTCATCGGGTGAGATCTGCAGAATCTCGGTCGCGATGCCGTCTTCGCCCGCTGTCTCCGGCGTCAGCTCCGCCACCTTCGCCATAAGCACATTGCGCAAATAGCGGACACACTGTCGGGCCAGCTGCGACGGGCTGTTGCCCGCATCCATCAGCTCGTTCGCAAGCGTAATAACCTCCGCGCTGCGACCGCCATCGACTGCCTCCAAAAGCCGCTCGAAGATCGCATTCGACACCGTGCCCATCAGCTCGCGAATCTGCGTCGCGCTCAAAACCGCGTGTCCCGCCTCACCCTCGCTTCCCGTCAAAACAGGCGCGCTCGCAATCGCCTGATCCATCACGCTCAGCGCATCGCGCATACTGCCGTCGCCTGCCTCCGCCAGCAAGCTTAGCGCCGCATCATCCGCCTCCACACCCTCATGCGCCGCAATGCCTCGCAACTCATGCAGAATGTCGACCATCTTGACCGCGTGAAAGTTGAAGTGCTGACACCGCGACCGCACCGTCTGCGGAATATCCTCCGGCTGTGTCGTCGCAAACATGAAGACGGCCCAAGACGGCGGCTCTTCTAATGTCTTGAGCAATGAATTCCAGGCTGCATCGGTAAGTTGATGTGCCTCATCTAAAATTAAGATTTTGTATTTGCTCTTAAGTGTCGGACGTGCAGAGATTTTACTCGTAATAAGTCTGGCATCGTCGATGCCCCGCCGTGTGGCCGCGTCAATTTCCTCAACATCGAAACTGTGTGACTCCTCAAATGCTGAAACATCCCCACGCGATGCCGAAGAGATTTCACGACAGTTCACGCATTTGAGACAAGGTTCAGGACTTGGGCGCTCTGCTGTTCCCATAGTCAGTTGGCAGTTCAACGCCATCGCCAGAATGCGCGCGATGGTTGTCTTTCCAATCCCTCTGTGCCCGCTGAAGATGTACCCATGCGCAATCCGCTGCTGCCGCAACGCGTTCATCAGCGTTACAGTCACATGCTCCTGCCCCGCCACATCCGCAAACCGCTGCGGCCGATATTTTCTCGCTAAAACCTGATACGCCATAGATCGCCAGAAGGCCCTAACCGCCAGTGTCCTATTCTAGTCGTCCTTCCGGTCTCGACCCGGGCCGCCTCAACCTCGGGCCGCCGCCTTCTTCCG
>CAXTJC010000279.1:0-5052 GCA_964244225.1 uncultured Acidobacteriaceae bacterium | reverse complement strand
GTAGTTTGGACATTTCAACTTTGCAGAGACCGGACATTCCTATTTTGCAGCTACATAGGCAGAGCCAAAATTACTTGTTATCGGACGAACTCAACGCCCCATCGATCCACAACCGAAGGCTGAACTTCAGGCTGGTGGACGACTGCGCTGCGGTAAGCACACCAGCCTTGCGCAGCACCGCCAGTCCGTGAAGGGAAGCCCATAGCGCATGCGAGGCCTCCCAAGCACGTTTCTCCCCGTAGATGCGAGTCACGTGCTCAAGGAAAAATTCGGTATTGCGGGCGCATTGCGGGGTACATTGCGGGCTGTCTGAATCAGCGCCTGACGTCTTCAGATAGAGAGCAAACACTCGCGGCTGCTCCTGGGCAAAGCGGAGGTATGCCTCAGAAACCGCCTGAATCGACGCCGCGGGGCCTTTGCGGCCGGCAGCCTTCTGCATAACCTCGAGCATCTGCAGACGGGCCTCTTCGGCCACGGCTGCCTCCAACGCGGCAAGGCTCTCGAAGTAGCGATACAGCGCGTTCGGAGCCAGGCCAAGCGTCGAAGCAATGGATCGGATAGCGAGGCTTTCCACACCCTCCTCTTCGACCTGCTTCATGGCAGCATGCAAAATACTGGCCCTGTCGGTCTTTGCCGGATACGCCATAAGGAACACTGTACATCTTGACCGGGCCAGAGGGAATGTGTACGTTGTACAGAACGGTGGTGGACAACGTACACCTAGAGCTTACTCGCACCGTCCGCAGAAGAACGCGTCACAAGGAGACGTCATGGCAAAGGTTGTTTTGGTAACGGGAGCAAACAAGGGCATCGGCTTCGAGGTCTCTCGCGAACTGGGAAGCGCCGGCTTCACGGTGCTGCTCGGAGCGCGAGACACAGTGCGAGGGGAAGAGGCTGCCGGCAAACTGCGGGGCGAGGGTCTGGATGTTCGCTTCGTCGCGGCTGACCTGAATGATGCGGCCAAGAGCGGCGCAGCACTCGCCACGCAGATTGAGAAGGAGTTCGGGCATCTGGACGTGCTGGTGAATAACGCGGGCATCGCCGACCGCGAGGATGGGCCCGCCAGCAGCGTCGGCATTGAGACACTGAGGCGCACGTTCGAAACGAACTTCTTCGGCACCGTGGCCTTTACGCAGCCGCTGCTGCCGTTGCTGCGCGCGGCGGAAAGTGCACGCATCGTGAACGTCTCCAGCGGACTCGGCTCACTCGCCATCAATAGCGATCCCAGCTCGCCGTTCTACCATGTGAAGGTCCTCGCCTATAACGCGTCGAAGGCAGCTCTGAATATGTTCACCGTAGGTCTTGCCTACGACCTGCGCGATACCAGGATCAAAGTCAACTCTGCCTGCCCTGGCTACACCGCTACAGATATGAACAACCACACCGGGCCACAAACGATCGAGGAGGGTGCAATCGCAATCGTGCGCCTCGCGCAGCTGCCCGAGGATGGTCCGGCCGGGAGCTTCACCCACAAGGACGGCACCTACTCCTGGTAGTCCCTAGGTCCAGCCCACAACCATGCAAAAAGAACGGCCGGGGTGCCCCATCCATCACAGCTTCCCCGTGATGGGTGGGACGTAAGACCCTCGCCCGCTTTACGTTCTCCTCCCCTCTACTTCACCATCCCCGTCACAATCTCATCCAGCCGGTCCGGCGACCCCTCCACCCGCTCCAGAAACGGGTACCGCCCGCCCCCCGTCTCCGGCCACTGCGCCATCGCCATCGCCACCACCTGCTTCAGCTCAGCCGGCGTCGAGCCGCCAGCCGCCTGCACCGACAGCCCCGCCGTCAAAGAGGCAAAGTACTCCGCCAGCACCCCCGCATCCACCCTCTCCGGCAGGTCGCCCTCGCGCTTCGCCCGCTCCAGCCGCATCCGCAGCCGACCGGTCGCGTGCCGCCGAAGCGCTGTCAACTCGTCCCGCAGCTCCTGCGTATCGCCGCTGCCGCTCAGCGCTCCCTGCACCAGAAAGCAGGCAACCGGCTCTCCCGGCTTCGGGTTCAACCCGCGCGCCAGCTGCAGGCACGCCTCCACCGCCTCGCGCGCCGTCGGTCGGTTCAAGGCGTCCTCGTACGACTTCGCCGTCAGCGCCGAATACGCCAGCACCGCCTCGCGAAAGAGCGTCACCTTGTCCCCAAACGTGGCGTAGAGCGTCGGCTTGCTCATCCCCGTCGCCTCCGTCAACTCGGCATACGAGGTGCCGTCAAATCCATGCTTCCAGAACACCAGCATCGCCGCATGGAGCGCGGCGGAACGGTCAAACCCGCGCGGCCGCCCCGGTCGCCGCCGCTCTTCGACTACAGCCGTCTCGCCATCCATGCCGATTTGACGCGTTCCCCACCCTCCGCGTCGCATTCTCTACCGCTTAGGCAAATAACTCTGCATCCTCGCCCCGGCCATCACATCCTTTACCAAGCGGTAGGAATCAACAAGGCTGGAGACCGCACCGCAAATCCAACCGCCAGTCCAACTGTCTAAAGAGTTCTCAAGGAGTTTTATGACCAATGCAAAGCAAAGTACACTCGGCACCGCAGTCGTTACCGGCGCATCCTCTGGCATCGGCAAGGTCTATGCGGATCGTCTCGCCGCCCGCGGCTATAACCTTCTCCTCATCGCGCGCCGCGGCGATCTCCTGCAGCAGATCGCCGCCGATCTTCAGCAGCGCTTCCCCGTCCAGGTCGAGATCCTCGTAGCCGATCTCGCCCAACCGGCCGGCCTCTCAGAGGCCGTCAAGAAGGCCGCCGGCGACGAGTCCGTCACCTTCCTGGTCAACAACGCCGGCATCTCCGCCTTTGGCCCCCTCGCAGACGTCTCGCCCGAGATCATGACCACTATGGTCGCGCTCAATATCACCGCGCTCTCGGCGCTCACCATGGCCGTCCTCCCCGGCTTCCAGAAACGCAACGCAGGAACCATCGTCAACATCGGCTCCGTAGTCGGCTTCGGACCCTACCCGGAAGTACCCATCTACGGCCCGACCAAAGCCTACGTCCTCAACTTCACGCAAATCCTCCAGCAGCAGCTCGCGGGCACAGGCGTTCGCGTGCAGCTCGTCGCGCCCGGCGCCACAGTCTCTGAGATCTGGGACAAGATCGGCGTTCCCCTCTCCGCCCTCGATCCGGCCGCGGTCATGACCACTGACGATTGCGTCGACGCCGCCTTCAGCGGACTCGATCGCGGAGAGCTGATCACCGTCCCACCCGTCCACGATGACTCCCTCATCCGGACATTCGAAGCCGCCAGCGCCGCGCTCAGACCGGCGACCCAGACCGGACAGCCGGCTCCACGCTACGGTCTCCACCAATAGCGCGCAAGCTCGACGAAACGCAGACCGCAGCAAAGAGAAAAAGCATCGGTGCCCCATCCATACCGGCAGTCTCACCGCCGGTATGGGTGGGACGTAAACCGCCCACCCTGCCTGACGTTGCTCCGCCCCCGCTTCCCCAAAAAGCCATCATCTCGACCGAGCAACCGGGGTCCCAACGAGCGAAGTTGCTCGATGGGGTGGAACGGGAGTGGAGAGATCCCCGCATTCCGCCCACGCCCACATCATCAGCGCCATCCATACCGGCAGTCTCATCGCCGGTATGGGTGGGACGTAAGCCGCCCACCCTGCCTGACGTTCCTTAGACCCCCACAACACAGTCAGCGAGATTCACTTCACCATCCCCTTCACAATCTCATCCAGCCGGTCCGGCGTCCCCTCCACCCGCTCCAGAAAAGGGTACCGCTCGCCCCCGTGATACTCGATCGTCATCACCTTGAAGTACCCCGTATTCTCCGCAATCAGCGAGATCGCCGGCCCACTCCCCTTCGCCTCCTTCACCGCCGCCTTCAGCAGATCCGGTGTAAACGCCCGCCCATTCACCGCCACAATCTTCATCCCCGGCGCAAACCCGGCCTTATCGCCAACACCCTCCTTTAGCACGTCATACACGCTCCCGCTCTTGCTCACGCCCAGCCCCAGCGAGTACCAGAAGCTCGCCGACTCCGTGATCGCCTCCCGCGCCTTGGAGTACACATTCGAGCTCTCCCCATACACCAGCCTGTACCCGCCCCGCTCAATCCCACCCAGCGGCGCATGCGCCTCATGCGAGTCCAGCCGCTCCCGCAGAAACGCCGCCCAGTCGTTCGGCGCCACCGCGTTCAGCCCCGCCACCACATCGTCAAACGTGTACGGCGTCACCTTCGGCGCCGTGTTCCCGCCCAGCCCATGGAACGCCGCCACAAAGTCGTTCAGCGTCTTCTTTCCCTTCGTCTTCTCCCGGATCGTCGTGTCCACATCCAGCCAGATCAGCTCGCCCTCATCGTAGTAGTCAAGCGCCAGCCGCCAGTTGTCCCACTGCGAGCTCCCGCCCGCGCCCAGCACCTGCGCCGCCGTCGCCGTGTCCTGGATATTCCGCCACGTCCGCCCCGGCCTGTGGTCCATCTCCGCCGCCACATCCGCCAGGTACCCGCGATACTGCTCCGCCGTCCAGATCCCCGATCGCGCCGCCAGCACATCGCCCAGATACTCCGTCAGCCCCTCATACACCCACAGCAGGTCGCCCTCCATCGGCCTCTGGTAGTTCTCTGTCGCGAGACCGGCCGGTCGCCGGTACTTCCCATTCCAGCTATGCGTAAACTCATGCGGCAGCAGGCTTCCGGCCACCGTAAACCGCGTGTCGTCCGTGAACGTCTTCTCCGGCACCCGGTCGTCGCTCGACTGGTGATGCTCGAGCCCAAAGTGCGCCACCTGGTCGCTCAACGTCACCAGAAAGTGATAGCTCCCATAGTGCCGGCTCTTGTAGAGCGCCCCCGCCTCCCGCACCAGCTTCGAAAACGCCTCCACATGCTCCTTTGAAAGCTCCAGATCCTCCGGCCCGTCCGCCGCCATATCGAGAAAATGCTTCGGCGAAACCTCCGGCGCCAGCGCCACCTCCTTGAACCACCGCCCAGCCAGCACCGGCGAATCCACCAGAGTCTCCAGGCTGACGGTCTGAAAGTTTTGCAACGACTCACAGTCAGCTTTACCTAACGGACATATCTGGTCGAGCGCCATCGTCGTCCGCTCT
>CAXTJC010000278.1:0-5074 GCA_964244225.1 uncultured Acidobacteriaceae bacterium | reverse complement strand
GCTTGCGGAGCCAAACCAGTGCCTTCACCAACAACCTCATGCCCGAGCCCGCCTCCCTCACCCCCGGCGACGGCTCCTTTCCCCTCACCTCATCCCTCACCGTCGCACTCACCGGCGCAGGCAGCCCGCGCCTCGAGGCCGCTACCCTCCGCACCCTCAAGCGCCTCGAAGACAAGACCGGCCAGCCCCTGCCCCGCTCTCTCAGCACTGCCTCTACCGGCACGCTCTCGATCAACATAGCCGCCGACCCATCGCTCCAGACCATCGACGAAGACGAGTCCTACAACCTCACCATCACCTCCTCCGCCATCACCATCAAAGCCCCCACCACCACCGGCGCCCTGCACGCCCTCGAAACCCTCCTTCAGCTCGTCCAACCAGCCCAGACCTCCAGCGCTGGATTCATCCTGCCCGCCGTCACCATCACCGATAGCCCGCGCTTCCGCTGGCGCGGCCTCATGATCGACTGCGCCCGCCACTTCGAGCCCCTGGACGTCCTCAAGCGCAACCTCGACGCCATGGCCGCCGTCAAGCTCAACGTCTTCCATTGGCACCTGGTCGACGATCAGGGCTTCCGCATCGAATCGAAGCTCTACCCCAAACTTACCAGCCTCGGCTCGGACGGCCTCTTCTACACCCAGGACGACGCCCGCGAGCTCGTCCGCTACGCCCGCGACCGCGGCATCCGTGTCATCCCCGAGTTCGAGATGCCCGGCCACTCCGCCGCCTGGCTCTTCGCCTACCCCGAGCTCGCCTCCGGCACCATCCCCACCGGCGTTCGCCGCGAGTTCGGCATCTCCGACTTCGCTATCGATCCCACCCGCGACGAAACCTACAAGTTCCTGACCCGCTTCCTCACCGAAATGACCACCCTCTTCCCCGACCAGTACCTCCACATCGGCGGCGATGAGGCCCCCGCGCC
Source organism: uncultured Acidobacteriaceae bacterium (assembly GCA_964244225.1). GTDB lineage: Bacteria > Acidobacteriota > Terriglobia > Terriglobales > Acidobacteriaceae > Edaphobacter. The sequence continues at coordinate 4,152 of CAXTJC010000278.1, read as the reverse complement.
CGACTGGAAGTCAAACCAACGCATCCTCGCCTTCATGAAGGCTCACAACCTCAAGGACAACGACGCCCTCCAGGCCTACTTCAACACCCGCGTCCTCAAGATCCTTACCGGCCTCCATCGCCGCATGGTCGGCTGGGACGAGATCTTCAACCCCGCCCTCCCCAAGGATGTCGTGATCCAATCCTGGCGCGGCGAGGCCTCCCTCGCCAAGGCCGCGCAGCAGGGCTACCAGGGCGTCCTCTCCGCCCCCTACTACCTCGATGCCATGAAGCCCGCCGGCGTCCACTACCTGGCCGATCCCATCCCCGCCGACACCACCCTCACACCCGGCCAGCAAAAACTCATCCTCGGCGGCGAGGTCGCTATGTGGGCCGAGCAGCTCGACGGCCACACCGTCGACTCCCGCATCTGGCCGCGCACCGCCGCCATGGCTGAGCGCTTCTGGTCCCCGCAGTCCCTCACCAATGTGGACGACATGTATCGTCGCCTCGAACCCGTCTCCCTCGAACTCGAAGCCCTCGGCCTCCACCACATCTCGGCCGAAGCCGCCGGCCTGCGCGAGCTCGCCGGCACCGAACGCATTGCCGCCCTGCAGACCTTCGCCGAAGCCTTCGAGCCCGTCAGCTTCCATGAGCGCTACCAGCAGCAGCACACCTCGCAGCTCACACCGCTCACCAGCTTCGTCGACGCCGTCCGCCCCGACCCGCCTATCCGCCACCGCCTCGAGCTCGCCACCCGCACCTTCCTCACCGATCCGCACGGCTCCTCAGCCCAGGTCATTACCGCACGCCAGCAACTCAACACCTTCTTCCAGGCGATTGGCGCCTCGGTCCCGGAGGTCAAACAGCAGATGCTCCTCACCCCGCGCCTGCAGGCCCTCCAGCCCCGCATCGACCAACTCCCCGCCCTAACCCTCGCCGGCATCGAGGCCACCCTTTATCTCAGCTCCAACACCCCCGCCCCCACCGGCTGGAAGGCCAAAAATCTAGCCCTCCTCGAAGCCGCGAAGAAGCCCGGAGCCATCGTCCGCTTCACCTTCCTCCAGCCCCTCACCGAACTCATCAACGCCACACCCGAAACCAAATAACAGAGCGCCCTGCCAAAGGACACACAACTCGGTTCACAAGTTGTTATGGTTCACGAGCTATCAGGTTACGAGTTGTCCTTGTTACGAGTTGCCGTGATTAAGAGTTGTCATTATTACGAGTTGCCAAAATTTAAGAGTTGCCATTCTGAGCGCAGCGAAGAATCCCCGCACCTTGCCTCGGTCTCCAACTCACCAACCGGGAGCGCACAACAAACTCCTCTGCCAGCAGAAGCCCACCTCACTCCACTATCCTCTCGGCCGCATAACCCGCCCCATACCGCCGTCATCTCGACCGAAGCGCAAAGCGCGTAGCGGAGAGACCCCTGTATCACTCTCCTTACCAGAGCCACAAAAAAGGACCGGAAAACATCTCTGGCCCTTCTTTGCCTTGCTCCTTGTTTTGCCTTCCTGTTTGCTCTTCTGTCTTTACTTTCCCGTCATGCCGTATTGCCACCCACCGAACCCGCCTTCAGCTCCTACGAGCGAAGAATCGGAAACGGCACAGGCTCCACCTTCTTCACCGCCCCCGGCAGAAACGCCCGCTTCGCCTTCTGCCACGTTCGTCCCACCCGGTCCGACGCCATAAAGATCTGCCCGGCCGTAAGCTTTCCAACCACCGGAAAGTGCCCCACCGCCGCCAGCCCCATTGACGCAATGCAGCCGCACTGCGAGCAGTCCGGGTCGCCGCCAAACTGGCACGGCGTAATCTGTGTCGTCAGGTCGGCCGAGATCGTCTGCGTCGTCCGCGCAAAGATGCACTCCTCCGGACTCTGAGGCGGCGTCGCAATCTCCTTAATCACGCGCTCCTGCATATCCAGCTTCGGATACAGCACCCGCAGCCGAAACAGCTCCTGCATGACCTCCAGCCGTTGCGCCGGCGAGAGAATCTCCACATCCGTCGCGCCACGCTGCGGCGTAAACAGGCTGAACCACACCTTATTGACCTGCGGCCGCGCGCACCAGAACTCCAGAAACTCCTCCAGATACCCCGGCCGCGACGCGATCTGGCTCGTGACCGTGCTGTGAATCGTGATCTTCGCATCCACGATATTCTTCAGAATTCGTTCGTACGTCGCCGGCGCCCGCCGCACATCATGCTCCGGCTGCAACCCATCGATCGACACCACCACACTCACCAGCGGCATCTTGGCCCACGCCGCCGGAATCACCCGAAACGCACTCGTCACCACCTGCGTGTGCACCCCGCGCGCCACCATCTGCGGCAGCAGCTGCTCGAGTTCGCGGTACCGCACCAGCGGATCGCCGCCGACGATGGACACGTGCAGCGGCCTGATCTCGTCCACCACCCGCAACACATTCCGCACCAGCTCATCGCCCTTAAAGTCCGAGAGCTCCTTCAGCTTCGTCTCGCCCCCCAGATGCCCCGCCTCAAACGCATAGCAGCCCGGGCACCGCAGCGGGCACTCCTTCGTAATCTCGATCGAAAGCGACGGCGGCCGCCCCGCCAGAATGCTTCCCCACGCCTTCACTACCTCTGATTTCTTCATACCGTCCTTTGGTCGTTCTGATTCGGGTCATGGTGAGTGGAGGCAAGCTACAGTGCCCCCATTATAGGCAGCCCCCGAAAAAGCCGGTGCCGCTCCTTCTTTCTTACCCCGGCAGTCGTCACAGCCGCCCGGGACCCTCCAGTACCCGCCTCATAACTTGGAGAGGCGTCGAATCACCGGAACGCAACCAGAAAGCCCGCCACCCTGCCTTACTTCGCCTCGCTCGCCTGCCGTGCCACTGCAAACTCATCGCCCGGCAGCCACTCCACCGCGCTCTTCGCGTTCAGCACCCGCCATCCCAGGTCCATGCCGAACCGCGCCAGCTTCGCGTTCCCGGCAAAGTCCATATCGGGCGTGTAGTTGTCGGAAAAATTATGGTAGCGATGCTCGTTATAGTCCTTCTCCTGCGCCACGCCCCATGCGGCATCGTGCCCCTCAAACTTCGTTCCCGTATCGATCGAGAACGCCGGAATCCCAACGCGCGACAGGCTGAAGTGATCCGACCGGTAGTAGCTTCCCGCCTCCGGCCGCGCGTCCGGCACAATCGTCAGTCCAAACTCCTTCGCCGTTTCCTTGACCGTGGAGTAGACCGTCGTCCGCTGCGCCCCGTTCACGTTGATCTCCTCCGGCACCCCCACCGGCAGGATCATGTCGTAGTTCAGATCGAGCGAGATCGCTCGCGACGGCACCGGTGGGTGCTGTCCCAGGTACTCACTCCCCAGCAGCCCCTGCTCCTCCGCCGTCACCGCCGCGAAGATGACATCATGTGGCGGCTTCACACCCATCGCCGACCAAGCCCGAGCGTCCTCGAGCAGTATTCCGCACCCCGTCCCGTTATCCGCCGCGCCGTTGTACACGTTGTCCCCGGTCATCCCCGGCACAAACCCCAGGTGGTCATAATGTGCGGTGTACATCACTGCCTGCCCCTTGCCGCCATCCGCGCCCGCCAGAATGCCGACCACATTCGCACTCTCAAACGGCCGCACCACGCTCTCCAAATGCGCCTTCAATCGAATCGGCAACTCTTGAGCCTTGAAACCCTTCTTCCCTGCATTGTTAATCACGTCCTCGAAGGAAGGCTCATCCATAACCGGGCCGCTGTGGCCGCTTCGCGTAATCGCTTGTATGACCGCCTGTTTCTCGCTCTCTGAAACTGCCGCATCGACCTGAAGCACCGGCGTAACACCTGCCCCGACAAAGGATTGAGTCAAACCTTCCAGGCTGATCGGCTTTCCATCTTTCTCCACACGTCCATTCGGATGAACAGCCACAATCGTGCTATTCGAATAGCCTTTTCCATCTCGCGTGATGCCCGCCGCCCTAAATAGCTTCTTCGCCACATCCAGCTGGATCCAGCTTGCCGCCTCCAGCTTCGGATTGCGGTCCTCCGCCAGATAAGTCTTCTCACTCGTATTCGAGTTCTTCACAACGTCCCAGCCATAGCTCGCCAGATCCGTTCGATGAATAATCAGCGCGCCCACCGCGCCCTGCCGCGCGGCTTCCTCAAACTTGTACGTCCATCGCCCGTAGTACGTCAGCGCCTTGCCGCCAAAGAAC
>CAXTJC010000277.1:0-5132 GCA_964244225.1 uncultured Acidobacteriaceae bacterium | reverse complement strand
CCGCTTAGGTCAGCAGGGCCGCAGGTTGCAACTGCTCGCACGCGGCGAAGCCGATCACCTGCTGGTGCCCGAGGAAGCGGAGTTCACGTTGTCCGAGACCACGGTGCTCGACAGCCCGCTGGAGCTGCTCGATTCCCTGCTCTTCGTGCTCTCGCCGATGCTGGAAGCGATTCTGCGCAAGGCAACGGACCGCGCGTACGCGCTTCGTTCCGTACGCCTGACTCTGCTGCTTGAGCGAGCGGAACCACACTCGATAAAGGTGCGGCCGGCGACACCGACCCAGAACCGCGAGTTGCTACTGAAACTGCTCAACCTGGAGCTCCAGGCGCACCCGCCACAGGCCGGCATCGTGAGCGTCACGCTCGATGCCGAACCGACGCAGCCGCAGACCGCGCAGCGCGGCCTGTTCCAGTCGCAGTTTCTCGACCCGGACAAGCTGGAGCTTCTGCTGGCGCGGTTGCGATCGATCGTCGGGGAGGACAACGTGGGCTCGCCGCAGTTGCAGAACAGCCATGGCGCGGACAGCTTCACTGTGATTCCGTTCCGGCCGAGTCTCCACGCGACTACGGAACGGGATCCGCTTCCCTCTCGGCTTGCTGTCCGCATCTTTCGGCCGCCGCAGCCCGTGCGCGTCATCTGCTCAAGTGACCAGCCCCGCTCGATGATCTGGCAGAGCTTTCGCTTCGCGATCGCGTCCTGTGCCGGGCCATGGCACTCCTCCGGATCGTGGTGGGACGGCAAGACTTGGGATCACGACCTCTGGGATGTGGTGACGGCCGAGCCCTTGCAGGCCCTGCGTCTGCGGCAGGATCACGCTTCTAAGAGCTGGTTCGTGGTGGGGCTCTATGACTGAGCGCTACGTGGAGCTGCATGCGCGTTCAGCCTTCTCGTTTCTTGAGGGCGCTTCCCTGCCCGAGGCCATGACCCAGCAGGCCGCGAACCTCGAGCTGCCCGGCCTCGCGATTCTCGACCGCGATGGTCTCTATGGCTCGCCGCGGTTGTACACAACGGCGAAGAAGCTGGGCTTGCGCTCGCACATTGGAGCTGAGGTATCGGTCGATGTTTTCGGCCAGCAGGTCAGGCCGCCGACATGGCAACCCCACACCATCCCAAGTCGCCCGGTGCGGCTGTCACTGCTGTGCGAGTCACAGACCGGCTACCGCAATCTCTCCATGCTGATCTCCGGCTACAAGCTGGCGCAGCGCAGCAAAGGTGACGGTATTGCTTTGTTCCGCAAGGTCGAGCAGTACGCGGAGGGTCTGGTTTGCCTGACGGGAGGCGACGAAGGACCACTCGCCGCGGCACTTGAGCGCGGCGGCGTGGATGAAGGTCGCAAGACACTCTCGCGGCTGGTCCAGACCTTCGGCCCAAAGAACGTTTACGTCGAGCTGCAGCGGCATGGCATCTGCGAACAGGAGGCCCGCAACCAAGCCGCGATTGCGCTTGCCCGCGAGTTTCATCTGCCGCTGCTCGCCACCAACGGCGTCAGCATGGCGACCGAGTTCGAGCGCGAGATCCTCGATGTACTCACCAGCATCCGGCATGGCTGCTCGCTTGACGAGGCCGGCCTGCTGCTCCAGCAGAACGGGAAGCGGCACCTGCGTTCGGCAGCCGAGATGTGCAGGTTATTCCAGGACGTGCCGGCAGCAATCGCCGTGACAGGCGAGCTCTCCGACCGGCTCACCTTCCAGATGAAGGACATGGGCTACGAGTTTCCTCGCTACCCAATTCCCGAGGGCGAGACCATGGACAGCTTTCTGCGCAAGCGCACCTTCGAGGGCGTAGCCCGGCGCTACGGAGCGAAGGCCAGCATGAAGCTTCGTGCCAGGGCCGATAAGCAGGTCGATACCGAGCTGGCGCTTATCGCGAAGTTGGGACTCGCTGGGTACTTCCTCATCGTGTGGGACATCGTCGAGTTCTGCGGTAGGAACGGCATCCTGGTGCAGGGACGCGGCTCCGCGGCCAACTCTGCCGTCTGCTACTCGCTCGGCATCACGGCTGTCGACCCAGTCGGCATGGAGCTGCTCTTCGAGCGCTTTCTCTCGGAGGTTCGGGGCGAGTGGCCCGACATCGATCTCGATCTTCCCTCAGGAGACGATCGCGAGCGCGCCATCCAGTACGTCTACGAGCGCTACGGCCAGCTTGGAGCTGCCATGTGCGCGAACGTCATCACCTTTCGCGGCCGCTCCGCTGCCCGCGAAGTCGGGAAGTCGCTCGGCTTCGACGCCGACATGCAGACGAGGCTTACCCGGCTAGTAGGCTCCTTCGAGTGGAAGGGCCCGACCGACACCATGGAACATCACTTCCGGCAGGCCGGCTTCGATCTCCACCATCCTCGCATCGCCAAGTACCTCGAACTCTCTATCCGCATGCTCGACCTGCCCAGGCACTTGGGCCAGCACTCGGGCGGCATGATCATAGCGCAGGGCCAGCTCGCCTCGGTCGTTCCGATCGAGCCTGCATCCATGCCGGGCCGCAACGTCGTCCAGTGGGACAAGGAAGACTGCGCCGACATGGGCCTGATCAAGGTCGACCTGCTCGGGCTGGGCATGATGGCGGTGCTCAAGGATTGCGTCGAGCTCATCCCCAAGCACTACGGCAAGCAGGTCGACATCGCGCAGATTCCGCATGACGATTCGAAGGTCTTCGAGTCGCTGCGACGGGCCGACACCATCGGCCTCTTCCAGGTGGAGAGCCGGGCCCAGATGGCGTCGCTCCCTCGCAACAATCCCGATAAGTTCTACGATCTCGTCGTGCAGGTTGCAATCATCCGTCCCGGCCCGATCGTCGGCCAGATGATGAATCCCTACATGGAGCGGCGGCAAGGCCGCCAGGAGATCGAGTACCCGCACCCTCTTCTCGAGCCGGTATTGCGCCGCACCCTGGGTGTGCCGCTCTTCCAGGAGCAGCTGCTGCGCATGGCCATGGTGATCGCGAACTTTACCGGCGGCGAAGCCGAAGAGCTGCGCCGCGCGCTTGGCAGCCGCCGCTCCCAGGACAAGATGAAGGCGCTTGAGGTGAAGCTGCGTGCGGGCATGGACGCAAACGGCGTCGGTCCCAAGGCGCAGGAGGAGATCATCCTCGCCATCAGCTCCTTCGCGCTTTATGGCTTCCCGGAGTCGCATGCCGCGAGCTTCGCGCTCATCGCTTACGCGAGCGCGTGGCTCAAGTTCCACTATCTGCCTGTCTTCACCGCGGCGATCCTCAACAACCAGCCTATGGGTTTCTACTCGGCAGCCGTGCTAGTCAAGGATGCGCAGCGGCACGGGCTGCGCATCAAGCCGGTCGATGTACTGCGGTCGGACTGGAACTGCACCCTCGAACGCGAGCCGGACGAGTCCCTCTCGCTTCGGCTTGGCTTGCGCTATGTACGAGGCTTACGCTCCACAGTTGCAGCGGAGATCGAGCGAGTCAGAAGCTTGCGGCCGTTCGGCTCGATCGAGGAGCTTGCGCGGCGCATGCCGTCACTCTCGCAAAATGACCTCTCCACGCTCGCCGAGACCGGCGCCTTGAACTCGCTGGGCGAGAGGGTTCACCGCCGCGATGCGCTCTGGCAGGTCGAGCGCGCCGGCCGTCAGGCCGGACCTCTTCTCTCGGAGCTGGACGGCGATGAAGAGCAGACCTCGCCCTTGCAGCCGATGAACCCGGAGGAGCGCATGGTCGCCGACTATGCCGGCACCGGCGTCACCGTCGGCCGTCATCCCATGGCGCACTGCCGTGACCGGCTCCACAGCATGAAGGTTTTTAGCGCCAGCGATCTCAAGATGTTGCGGCACGGCGTGAAAGCCCGCATAGCCGGCCAGGTCATCGCCCGGCAGCGCCCCGGCACTGCTCACGGCTTCATCTTCCTTTCGATCGAGGACGAGACCGGGATTGCCAACGCCATCGTCGACCCCGACCTCTACGAAGCCAACCGCTCGCTTGTGACGTATGCCAAGTTCCTGCTGATCGAGGGTGCTCTCCAGAACGTCGACAAGGTCATCCACATCCGGGCCAGACACATCGAGGAACTCGACGTAACTGCCGCTCCCATGGTGTCCCATGACTTCCACTAGGAGGCTGCGGTGAGCGAGCCCATGACATCGCCCGGCGACAAGCAGCCACCCAAGGACTGGTGGCTCGAGAATGCCTGCCGCATCGCCGCCTTCCGGCTACGGCAGCAGCGCTACATGAGTGCCAACACCGTTCCTATCCGCGAGCAGGTACGCGATTGTGCCGAGTTCGTCCGCATCGTCTGGGAAGAGATTGAACGTCATCTAGGAGAGGGCGAACCATGATGAAGGTATAGGCCCAGAGAACGTCCAAGCCCAAGGCCGAGCAGCCCTACAGTGAAGCGACGAGACGCGGATACCGCCCAGCATGACTTGTCTGATAGAGTGCCAAAATCCGCTCTCTCATCAAATAATAAGCACTCGCCGCTTCCTGCACATACAATGGACCCTTTACTTTTTCGATCCCGGATAGCAATCCAAGTTCGATGTGGAAGGCTGCACGACGCAAATCCAATCCGTCCCGGCGCATCCGCTCCCCAACAACGACACTCTCTTCAAAGTTCCATTGAGCCGCGAATGCGGCCAACGCTATCAATACATCTGCGTTCGATCGCATTCGCCGAAGACCTTCGTCTTCTCCGATGAGAAACCACATCTCATCAGTCTCAATCGCGAGTTGGCCCTTTCGGGGCTCCAAATAATCTCTCGCTACTCTCGTGATTCCGTCAATCGGAACTGCCTCAAGCTTTGCAAGGAGCTGATCCCAGGTCGCAGCGGCCAACTGAGTCTTCTTCCGGGAGCCGCGAACGTAGAAAACCACGAGCATGACGGCGATCGACAAAATGGACAGTAAGAAGCTCATGGAGTGGGCCGGTGCGCGCTACTTGGATCGTATTCTACCTGCCCAGCGGCGGCAACAAGATAAGCACGGATCTCCGGCGAAAGCTCGGCGCGTTCCGTTTCGGGAAGCCAAAACGTCACGCCCCAGAAAACGACCACTCCTAAATACGCGAACATCTGGATATGATCCAGCGCAACAAACTCGCGATTCCAGCCGAGCGCGATATGCGCGATGTTACTGAAAAGAGCAATCGCAGCCCAAATGAACAATCCTTGGCCGAGTGCGAATACTTGGCTCCG
>CAXTJC010000276.1:0-5140 GCA_964244225.1 uncultured Acidobacteriaceae bacterium | reverse complement strand
GCTGGAACCCGAAGATGAAGGAGTACATCTTCGGCGAGCGCAACGGCATTTACATTATCGACCTGCAGAAGACGCTCAAGATGTTCAAGGATGCGTCCAAGTTCGTCACCGATCTGACCTCCTCGGGCAAGCTCATCCTCTTCGTCGGCACCAAGCGCCAGGCGCAGGATGCGGTGGCCGAAGAGGCTAACCGCGCCGGCATGCCCTACATCAACAGCCGCTGGCTCGGCGGCCTGCTCACCAACTGGGTCACGGTGCAGAAGTCGGTCAAGCGCCTGCAGGAGCTCGACGATATGTCGACTGATGGCCGCTACGACCTGCTCACCAAAAAGGAAGTCATTAAGCTTGAGCGCGAGCGCAAGGGCCTGTCTACGAATCTGTCGGGGATCAAGAGCATGAAGCGCCTGCCCGACGCTCTCTTTGTCATTGACTCAAACAACGAAGCCATCGCCGTCGCCGAAGCGCGTAAGCTCGGTATACCGGTCGTCGCCGTCGTCGACACCAACTGCGACCCCACGGTCGTCGACTACGTCATCCCCGGCAACGATGACGCTCTTCGCGCCATCCGCCTCTTCACCAACAAGATCGCCGATTCGGCAGCCGAAGGTGTACAGATGGTCTCGGACAAGGCCTTCTCGCAGGAGTACGCCGATGTGCAGCAGGTAGCCGTCGAGTCGCACTTCGTCGGCGAAGAGGGCGAAGTCACCGTCCCTGCCGAGCCGGTTGCTGAGTCCGCCGGAACCGCCGAGGCCTCCGTCGAGGATGACGAAAATGTCGACCTCGCCGCCGTGCTTGGCGGCAACATCAAGAAGGCGCCGGCAGCTGCCACCGTTGATGAGCCCGAAGCTGTCTCCGCCGAGTCTGGCGCCTAAGCCGGTCACACGAATCACAGAGCAGATCCCCTGAGAGCGTGGAGGCCGGAGCCGCACACAAGCGGCCTCCAGCCCCCACGCTCTTTCTGCTGAACGAACGCACCTGCCCACGCTCCCCGCGCCGGCTCGGATTCACACAACAACCAGCACACACGAAGGATAGGGAAGAGTATGAGTACTGCAACCGAGACACCGAAGGTCGATGCCAAGCTGGTCAAGGAGCTGCGCGAGAAGTCCGGCGCGCCCATGGGCGACTGCCTGAAGGCCCTGCAGGAGACCAAGGGCAACATGGAAGAGGCGTTCGTCGTCCTGCGCAAGCGCGGCATGGCCTCGGCCGCCAAGAAGGCCACCCGCTCCACCAACGAGGGCGCGGTCGGCACCTACATTCATGCCGGCGGCAAGATCGGCGTTCTGCTCGAGCTTAACTGCGAGTCGGACTTCGTCGCCCGCACTGAAGACTTCCAGGGCCTGCTGCGCGACGTCGCCATGCACATCGCCGCCAGCGACCCGCGCTACGTCCGCAAGGAGGACGTCACCTCCGAAGATATGGACCGCGAGAAGGACATCTATCGCTCGCAGGCTGCCGCCACCGGCAAACCGCCCGCCGTCGTCGAGAAGATCCTCGAAGGCAAGATGAGCAAGTTCTACGAAGAGGTCTGCCTGCTCGAGCAGCCGTTCATTAAAGAGCAGAGCCAGACCATCGCGCAGCTCATCGCGTCCAAGGTTGCCAAGCTCGGCGAGAACATCTCCGTCCGCCGCTTCGCCCGCTTCAAGGTCGGCGATCCCAACTGGACCGTCGCCGCCACCAAGCTCGCGGCCGAAGAGTCCGAAGCGTAAGGGCTTCTGTTCTTCGCGAAAAGCCGCCTCGGTCTTGTCATCCCGACCGAAGCGCAGCGACCTGCTGTTGTCCTAAGCACCCAGCCAACGAGAAAAGCCCCGCCTGCCGGGGCTTTTCTCGTCGCTGCCAGTGCCACAAGCCTTACTTGCCCGCCTGCAGATGCGTCAGCAGCCGGCTCAACCCGTCCTGATACGCCTTCTTGTTCTCCGCTGTCGTATCCGGAGCCTGCCCGGCCCGCATAAAGCCGTGCCCCGCGCCATCGTAGGTGACTGGCTCAAACGTCTTCCCCGCGGCTTTCATCGCCGTGACCGTCTCCGGCAGCGTCGCGTCGATCCGCGCATCGTTCCCGGCATAAAAGCCGTAGACCGGCGCGGTGATCTTCGCCATATCGGCAGCCGGCGGCGGCGGTCCGTAGAAGACAAACGCCGCGCTCAGGCCCGTGTGATGCGTTGCAAACGCGAACGTCTTCCCACCGCCCCAGCAGAAGCCCGCCACGAACAGCGTGCTACTCGCGCTCGGCAGCTTCACCCCGTAGTCCGCAACCGCATCCAGATCCGAGAGCACCTGCGCGGGCGGCAGCCCGGAGACGGCCTTCGTAATGTCGTCCATGCTCTTATAGCTGTCGGTCCCACTGGTGGCCGCTCCCTTGCCGGCGGCGCTACCCTGTGCCATGCCGGCCATATGATCCGCATGCGCCGCCGCCTCGGTCCCGGCCGCCGCGGACTCCGGATTCATCATGCCCGGGCCGGTCCCTGACAGCAGATCGGGCGCCAGTACGATATAACCCTTCGACGCGAGTTCATCCGCCATCAGCTTCGCCCAGTCCGAGAGCCCAAAGATCTCGTGAATCAGCACGATTACCGGCGCCTTGGACTTCACCTCGGGGTAGACCACAAACGTATTCACCACCCGTCCGCCCGCCTGGATCGCGACGTACTCCCGGTGTCGCGGGCTCTTATCGAGCGAAGCCTTCGCCCAGTCCTGCGCCCACGCAGAGCGCGATGGCACGGCAAACGACAGCAGCAAAAGAAAGACAGTAAGTGCGAGCACACGGTGTCGGGTCATGCACGCGAGTGTAGACCGCCGAAGCGCGGGCGGCAATTGAAAGACTCACTCCGGCGGCCCGCTTCACCTCGGCGGAAGAGTCGCCTGCGCCATGTTCGCAGGATCGTAGCCAGCCTCTCAAGAGTGGAAAACATCGTCTTCGTCGTCGCATCCCACCACCCTGATGGAGACACACAGCATGACCCATGAGGCGACCCAAAGCCCAAGACAGCGACACGCAGACGTGCCCACTCAATCAGCTCCTCAGACGGAACGGCGCACCGGCAGTTCGCGGTCGCAGCGACAAGCCAAACCCTCGCAGCAGAAAGCAAAGCGCACGACTGTGAAGCCGATCCCCTGGCCGAAGGTCCTGAAGGAAGCCAGGGCCCGCTTCGGCATCACCGACTTCCGTCTCGGCCAGCGCGATGTCATGGAAGAGGTCCTCAGCGGCCGCAGCGTGCTCGGCCTCATGCCCACCGGCGCGGGAAAAAGCCTCACCTATCAGATTCCCGCGCTCTTCCTCCCGCACCCCGTCGTCGTTGTCAGCCCGCTCATCGCCCTCATGCAGGACCAGCAGGAGCACGCCGCCGACGCCGACATCGCCGTCGAGAAGATCGACTCCACCCTCACCACTCGCGAGCAACGCACCGCCGAGCGTCACATCGATGCCGGTGCGGCGCAGCTGATCTACGTCACTCCGGAGCGTCTCGAAGATAGCGAGTTCATCACGCAACTCAAGGACGCCGGCGGCATCTCGCTTCTGGTTGTCGATGAGGCCCACTGCATCTCGCAATGGGGCCATGACTTTCGCCCCGCGTACCTGAACATCGGCTACGCGCGCAAGGCTCTTGGCATGCCGCCCGTCCTCGCACTCACGGCCACCGCGACAGATCAGGTCGTCGCCGAGATCCTCGAAAGTCTCGATGCGAAAGATGCCAGAATCGTCAACGCCGGCATCGAGCGCGACAACCTCAGCTTCAGCGTGCATCCCACCGTCAACACCGACGCCAAGCTCGCCTGCATCGCCGATCTTCTTGAGCACGAGGACGGCTGCGGCGTCATCTACACCGCCAGCACCGGTAGCGCAGACGAGCTCTACACTTGGCTGACCGAACACGGTATCTCCGCCGGGCACTATCACGGCAAGATGAAGACGCGCGACCGCGAGCAGGTCCAGAGATCCTTCATGCAGGGCGAGCACACGGTCATGATCGCCACCAAGGCCTTCGGTCTCGGCGTCGACAAACCAGACATCCGCTTCGTCTGCCACTTCGAGTTTCCCGATTCGCTCGAGACCTACTACCAGGAGGCTGGCCGCGCCGGCCGCGATGGCCTGCCCAGCCGCGCGATCCTTCTCTACCGCCTGGAAGACAAGCGCATCCAGAGCTTTTTTCTCGGCGGCCGCTACCCGAAGACATCCGAGCTGAACATCGTCTTTGAAGCCATGATGTCGCCGCCTTCCCCAGAAACATCCTCGCCGTCCATGGTCGAAGTGGTTCACACCTCGCGTCCGCCGTCGCGGAAGCCCTCCCCAGGACTACCTGAAATGACTGTCGCCGCGATCGCCGGGAAGGCAGGCGTCGGCGAGCGGAAGACGCAGGTCATCCTCCATCTGCTGCGCGACGCCGGCATGGTGCGCCGCGGCCGTCGCGGCTTCGTTCTCGCCGTCAAGGAGCCGCCCACCGGCGAGGCGCTCGACGACCTGCTCAACACCTACGCCGACCGCGCCCACACGGACAAGGATCGACTCTCAGAGATGATGCACTACGCGGAGTCGACCGAATGCCGCGTCCAGCTGATTCGGTGCTACTTCAATAAAGAGGCGGGCGAGCCCTGCGGACGCTGCGATAACTGCCGCTCCGGCGCGGCGCGGCAACTGCCAGAGAACGCCCATGCAACACGCGTCCACGCTGAGGCGTCAACCAAGTCTCTACCAGGCCGCGGCCTCCAGCTCGCGGCACACGCTGGAACTCGCCGCGCCGACGAAGCCCACGACGGCGCCAGCGTCGTGCACAAGGAGACGATCCACGGCACGATCGTGACCACAGCACCCGAGACCCTGCCGCAGCCCTGTGCCGACCAACCCTGTCCCGCAAAGGGCGACTCCGTGCGCCACAAGTCCTTCGGCGATGGCAAGGTCAAGGAATCTCACGGCGATATGGCGCTAGTGCACTTCGCGGCGGCGGGAGATAAAAGGGTGAAGCTCAGCTTCCTCAGTCGTCTATAAAGCACACAGCGGCCAAAGCTCTCCCGCAAGCCATCTACATTCCGCGCAGAATGCTGCCGACCACGCCCCCGACCACGCCACCCTCCGTCCGCTCGACAGCTCCGCCCGACGGCAGATACTCCTGGAGCGCATGCGCCAGCCGCGCGATCGGCAGCGTCT
>CAXTJC010000275.1:0-5162 GCA_964244225.1 uncultured Acidobacteriaceae bacterium | reverse complement strand
GGAGGCTATGGCACCCACGGCCAGTGCGAGGGTCGGGTCGGCTACCGGAAGAAAACAGCCTTCGAGGTCAGGATCGGGAGCGGTTTCACAGAAGAGATCAGTCACCGGCGCTGTTAAAGGTGAAGCTTTCGATGGCGGAGTCTATGGTCTGGCCGCGGACGCGAACCTGATGTTCGCGGTAAGCACGAAAGGGCTTCTGGTGAGTCCGACAAGTGGAGAGAGCTGGACGACGCTCTCGGGAGTTCCGCCTGGCATGTACCGCTCCGTTGCCACCGCGAAGAGCGTAGTACTGGCAGCTACGCTCAACACTCTGGCGCTCTCTTCGGATAGCGGCACAACCTGGACGGATCTTGTAAAACCTGACGCACTCACCCAGATTGCCGGGGTTGCAGTCGATGATGAGGGCGATATCTGGGTTGGCGGACGCGAGGGGCTATTTGTACGGCGAGGTGGCATGCAGGGATGGCAAAACCCGCCCAATCTGCCGATACGCGACGTCAACAGTCTTTTTTACGACCGCGGATCGCACCAGGTGATCGCCACGGCAAACAATACAACGACCTTGATCTTTGCGATTCACGTTCCGGATTTCACCACAAAATTCTGGGATACAGGGTGGCATATGAGGTTTGTACGGATGGTTGGTGACCATATGATCGGTGCAACCCTCTATGACGGAATGGCGCTTCAACCACGGATGATTGAATCGCCCATCGCCCTCGCAAAGTAGGCCAGCGGCGTAGACTTATTCTATGAGTGCCTTTTCTTCTGCCATCGCTTCGCGTCACGAGTTTCAGACAGACGACTCTGCTCTTGGGCCAATTGCGGATCGTGTTCTGGCAGGCGAGCGGCTTACGTTTGAGGATGGGGTGCAACTCTATCGCAGTGGCGACATTCTCGCTGTAGGCTGGCTCGCAAACTACGTCCGGGAGCGTCTTCACGGCGATCTCGCCTACTTCAATGTCAATCGTCATATCAATCCGACAAACGTGTGTGTTGCCTCATGCCGTTTATGTGCCTTTGGGCGCAAGAAGGGTGATGCGGGGACGTATACGATGGCTCTCGAAGAGGCGTTTGAGACCGCGGCGAGCGGCTACACCGAAGCGGTGACGGAGTTCCACATCGTCGGCGGCCTGCACCCGGATCTGCCGTTCAGCTATTTCATGGACCTCGTTAGCGGTCTTAAGCAGCGGTTTCCCAAGGTGCACGTCAAGGCTTTTACGATGGTGGAGGTTGCCTTCTTCGCTAAGCGCGGAAAGATGTCGATACAAGAGACGCTCGAGCGAATGAAGGAGGCTGGGGTCGACTCCATGCCCGGCGGGGGTGCCGAAATCTTTGCCGATCGCATTCGGCACATCATCTGCGACCACAAGATCGACGGTGGCGAGTGGCTGGAGACAGCTCGCATGGCGCATAAACTGGGACTCCGATCAAATGCAACGATGCTCTATGGACACGTTGAGGACGAGGAAGACCGCGTCGATCATCTGCTTCGCCTCAGGGAGGTTCAGGACGATACCGGCGGCTTCCAAACGTTCATTCCGCTTGCCTTTCATCCCGATCACACGGCGCTTGATCACATCCCGCGGACCACGGGTATGCTCGATATCCGTCAGATTGCCGTAAGCCGCCTTTTGCTCGACAACTTCGCGCACATCAAAGCCTATTGGCAGATGATGACGCCCAAGATCGCGCAGATCGCGCTTCGCTTTGGGGCTGATGACATCGACGGAACTGTGATTGAGGAGAAGATCTATCACGATGCAGGGGCTACAACACCGCAGGGTATGCGCCGCTCCGATCTGGTTCGTCTCATCACGGAAGCAGGGCGGCAGCCTTTTGAGCGGGACACGATGTACCGGGCTGTGACGCGCAGCGAAGATACGTTTACGGTCGCAGTCTAACTAGCGTGGACTGATTTACGCCTGCCGTTATCTACTCTTTCCGAATACCTCTCCCATGCGGCGGATCTGCGCCCCAACTCCACGCAGCTTTTCCTCAAAGCGCTCGTAGCCGCGATCCAGGTGGTAGACGCGATCGAGTATCGTCTCGCCGTCCGCGACCAGAGCCGCGAGCACGAGTGAGGCGGAGGCGCGCAGATCGGAGCACATAACGGCTGCCGATTGAAGAGCCGTCCTGCCCCTCACGGTAGCGCTTCTGCCGGAGACTGTAACGTTCGCGCCCATGCGATTGAGCTCCTGCACATGCATGAAGCGATTTTCGAAGATGTTTTCAGTGACAACGGTCGTTCCGTCGGTCTGTGTTGCGAGAGCCATGTACTGCGCCTGCATGTCTGTAGGAAAGCCGGGGTACTCTTCGGTGGAGATATCGGTCGCGTGAAGATTGCCACCCGATCGAACGCGAACGGACTCCTCTCCTATATCCAGGCGCACGCCGCACTGATCGAGCTTGGCGAGAACCGATCCGAGATGAGCCGGATTGCAGCCGTCAATGTTCAGATCTCCGCCAGTGATTGCGCCCGCGATAAGAAACGTGCCGGCCTCGATGCGATCCGGGTTGATGCGATGGCGTGCCCCGTGAAGCTTCTGCACTCCCACGACGCGAATAGTGGAGGTGCCGGCACCGGTGATGTTCGCGCCCATCGCCATCAGAAGAGCGGCAAGATCGGTTATCTCCGGCTCGCGGGCGCAGTTCTCGAAGAGCGTCTCCCCCTCAGCCAGAACGGCTGCCATCAGCAGATCTTCCGTACCGGTCACGGTAATTTTGTCGAAGACGATGTGAGCGCCTTTAAGCCGGTCTGCTCTTGCCTCCAGATAGCCATGTTCCTGAGTGATGGTTGCACCCATGGCTTCGAGGCCCTTGATGTGGAGATCGATGGGGCGGCCCCCAATGGCGCAGCCGCCCGGCATGGCCACGCGAGCGACTCCCGTTCTTGCAATGAGAGGTCCGAGGACGAGAGAACTGGCGCGCATCGTCTTTACGATCTCGTACTTTGCGACCGGATCGGAGAGGATCGCGCACCTGATACGGGTGCGGTGTTGCGCTCGACCATAGCCAAGCTCGACCTCCGCGCCCATGCTTTCGAGCAGCCGCCTCTCTGTTTCAATATCCCGAACCTGCGGGACATTCTCCAGAATGACCTCGTCTTCGGTCAGAATTGCAGCAGCCATGCAGGGAAGCGCGGAGTTCTTCGCGCCAGAGATTTTTATAGTGCCGAGCAGGGGATTCCCACCACGGACGACAAATTTGTCCATAGAGAGAGTTTACGGAAGAGTGAGCTGGAGCGGGGTACCAAGCTGGGTGCGGTGGAGAAGATCAAGGACGCCGGAGGGAGAGAAACACGCATCCGGCGTTTGGAAAGCCTACATTAGAGTTCAAGCCTGGAGTCGTCGATGGCGAGCCGCACGTTGCCGTCCGACTTGGTGAGACGGCGAACAGCTTCCATCTTGTCCACACTCGCCTTCAGCATTACGACGGCGATCGGAATGGACTTGCCAGCGGATTTGATGGTGCGAATCGCTGTCTCCCGGTCGATGCCGCAAACCTTCATGAGCACACGGATGCCGCGCTCGACCAGCTTCTCGTTCTTCATGTGCACGTTGACCATCTGGTTTTCATACACATAGCCAAGCCGCGTCATCGCGCCTGTGGTGATCATGTTGCAGATCATCTTCTGGGCGGTCGACGCTTTCATGCGGGTGGAGCCGGTGATGACCTCCGGTCCGACCTCAGCGATGATGGTAGTGTCGGCTACCTGGGAGAGCGCTGTCCGATGATTGCAGGTAAGTGCCGCGGTCTTCGCGCCCCGTGCCCGCGCGTACTCCACCGCGCCGACAACGTAGGGGGTGCGGCCGGAGGCAGAGACACCGATGACAATGTCTTTGCGAGTTGGCCGCCGGCGTGCAATATCGCGCTGTCCGATCTCTGGTGAATCCTCGTTGACATCGGAGGCGCTGGCCAGGGCCTTTGGACCGCCGGCCATAATGTATTGCACCTGCGAAGGCGCGGTGGCGAAGGTGGGCGGGCACTCCGACGCGTCAAGCGCGGCGATGCGTCCGCTGGATCCGGCGCCGACGTAGATGAGACGGCCACCATCACGCAACGACCGAGCGACAGTGTCAATCACAATTGCAATTTCGGGAAGCGCCTTTTTTACAGCCGCCGCAATCTTGGCGTCTTCGTGATTGATAATGCGAGCTATCTCGAGTGCGGATTTGGTGTCTAAGCCTTCCGATGCGGCGTTGGCCGTCTCTGTCGTCAGGTCGTAAAGGGTAGAGCTCTCGTTGCTATCGTGGCGAGAGTAGGGGGGCTGCTCTAGCATGGTAAGGGTTGCCATAGGGTCCGCCTGCATTCACTCCTGATTCTACCGTAGTCATGGGCCTGCACAATGACCAAGATGATGTAGCGAAACGCTAGCTTTCATAAGGATGTCAGCGATGGGTATGATACGACGGCCGATGCGAAATGGATTGGTGCGGGGCCTGCTCTGTTGTTCTCTAGCCTTTGCCGCACTGTCGTATGTGGCACGAGCGCAGACCTCCTCCGGCTCCATCGATGCCGCTCTGCAAGAACGATTGCAAAAGCTGGCTGCGTCACATCCTGGCCGTGTCGCACTCTACGCACGGCAGTTGAACACGGGCAAGATTGTGGCGCTGAACGCCACAAAGCCGGTGCAAACGGCATCGGTCATCAAACTTGCCATCCTGTACGAGGCGATGGAGCAGATCCGCGATGGAAGAGCTCAGTGGAATGAAAGCGTCGTGCTGAAGAGTGGTGATGCTGTGAGTGGATCGGGCCTGCTGCAGTTCTTTGACGCGCCGCTACGTCTCACGCTGAAGGATGTCCTCACACTGATGATCGTGGTGAGCGATAACACAGCGACAAATCTCGCGATCGATCGCTTCGGAGTCGATACGATCAATGCCCGGCTGGTTCGGCTGGAACTCGAGAACACGCACCTATACAAAAAGATCGGCAAGCCGGCCACAGGTCCCATGCCCGCGGATCAACCAAAGTTCGGACTTGGCAAGACGACCGCGCGCGAGATGGAGACGCTAATGGAGCGGATCGGTCTCTGCCAGCTTGACCCGCCCGCGACAGGAACTGCTGTCGGGTCTCTGAGCGCCAGGGATGCGTCCATTTGCGAGATCGCCTTGACTATGCTGCGTAATCAGTTCTACCGAGGGACGATTCCGCGGTAT
>CAXTJC010000274.1:0-5184 GCA_964244225.1 uncultured Acidobacteriaceae bacterium | reverse complement strand
CGACGACAGTTACATACCGGAAGAGAACCAGCGCCTGCGCATGTACAAGCGTGTCGCCGGAGCACAGTCCCAAGCGGATCTCGCAGAGATCCGCGATGAATTACAAGACCGCTACGGCACCATTCCTGAAACGGTTACAAATCTCCTCGCCGCCGGCGAGATCCGACTCCTCTCGGAGCAGCTCGGCATCAGCACCCTCGAACGCAAACGCACCGCCGTCGAAGAACAACCTGCCCCGCCACCCAACCGGGTGCCCCAGGTCTTGCCTCTGAGACCTGGGTCCGCCCCTGCACCCAACGGCCTGCAACCCCTCCGCCCCGGCCAGATCGCCCGCCCCGCCCCGCCCGTCCGCCCGCTTCAATTCACCACCCGCTCCGTCGCCGCACGCGAGATCACCAACGCCACCCTCGCCGCGCGCGCCTCCATCGGCAACCGTCCCGCTGCGGCACCCATGCGGGCCCAGGCCGGCCAGATCAAGACCATGCGCGACATGCTCCACATCAAGTTCAACGATGCCGTCCACTCCGAGTCCTTCGCCAACGCCGGCCGCTCCCACGCCGCCCTCGGCCCCGACCCCGCCGCCCTCATGAAGCTCGTCAGCCGCAACAGCAAAAACGGCGCCGCCTTCTCCCCCAACGGCACCCTGCGCTGGCCCCTCACCAGCTCCAAAGCCGAAGACGTCCTGCGCGAGACCCGCGACCTCCTCGAAGCCCTCGACGTAACCGTAGCCCGCGAATCGGTTCCCGTTTAATCAGACTTGGTCGCCCTCCTCTGTGGTGACGACGAACTCACGCCCGACAAACTTACCCTCCGTCAGTGTTCCGTCCGCATCTTCCCTAAGGAACGTGTGCGCCTTCTCCGGATGAGCCACAAAGCGCGGAAAGGGCCTGCTCACCAGATAGGCCGCAAGCCGCTCTCTTCCCTCAGGCTGATTGATCGTCTCGATGATGTTGGATAACTCCGCGGCTACGCTTTTCTGCCGCAAAGCACTATTCTGATCACCACTCATTGTGCGCTTCATGCTTTATCCTAGGTTCGCCCGAGTTTCACCTGTCCAGCAATCGACCGCTGCGTGGCCAACCTGCGACCCTCGCTTCCTTAGCTTTAGAAGACCTGTCTATTTGGACGAGAGAGTAACACAAAGCAGTCCCTATTCTGCTGAGCTCATTTGTCTGAGCTTCGTTCCGGACAAGCCGCTGATTTAGGCCATAAACGTCTTCAAGATCAATCCGTTCGGAGCCTTACCTGCACGTAACTTGGAACATAGCTGCTGCACAATTCTGCTATTGTGGTGGATCCCGAACTACAGTACTCGTAATGAGCCTGCGCGCCTTCCTTATCGGTGTCACATTACTATTCGGCTTCAGCTGTTCGCTCCGGACGCTTGCAGAGCCATATCAGTCACCGAACCCGCAAGGGACCTATAAAATCGGCGGTGACGTGGTAGCGCCAAAGCTAATCCATCAAGTCGAGCCCAAATTCCCGCGTAATCGGCGAACTCCCGGCACAAAGGTGACCGTTTTGGTTGGTCTGAGCATTGATGTTGCCGGAAAACCGTATGACATACATATAGTTCGCTCGGTGGATCCTGACTTCGACAAAGCATCCCTAAATGCCGTAGCCAAGTACCGCTTCAAACCAGCTACCTTGCGAGATAAACCTGTCCCTGTCGAAGTCAACATTGATGTGCAGTTCCAGGTCTTTTAACGCGTTCTTTCATAAAGCAAAGGCCCTGGATATTCGCGGACAAGCGCTGCCCTCGTCGTACACTTTCCATACCCATGAAGCCCTTCACCAAGCTAGCCGCCACCCTCTTCGGAGCCCTTCTGCTTCCCTCTATCCTTCCCGCCCAGCGCCTCTCCGCCGATGGCGGCGTCCAGACCTTCCAGCTCCTAGCCGACCAGTACTTCACTGATGTCTACTTCCACTTCTCCCCGACCGCGGGAACCCAGGCCGGCTTCCATCAGTACGACATTCAACTGGAGGACTACTCCGCCGCCGCGGTCCAGAAAAACATCGCCGCCCTCCGCACCTTCGAGCAGAAGATAACCGCTATCCCGACCGACGCCCTCGATGCCAGCGTCGCCGCCGACCGCCAGATCCTGCTCAACTCCATCCACTCCCAGCTCCTCTCGCTCGAGACCATCCGCAACTGGGAGAAGAACCCCGACATCTACTCCTCCGGCATCACCAACTCCGTCTTCGTCCTCATGGAGCGGCCCTTTGCTCCAGTTAATACTCGCCTCAAAGCCGCCATCGCCCGCGAGCGCCAGATGCCCGCCGCCTTCACCGCCGCCCGCCAGAACCTCAAAAACCCGCCCCGCATCTTCACCGAGATCGCCCTCGAGCAGATCGACGGCATCCTCTCCTTCTTCCAGACCGACGTCCCCGAGGCCTTCAAGGACGCGACCGATAAGCAGGCACTATCGGACTTCGCCGCCTCTAACACCGCCGTCCTCCACGCCCTCGAAAGCTATCGCGACTGGCTTAAGTCCGATCTCCTCCCCCATTCCACCGGCGACTATCGCCTTGGCGCCCCCACCTTCGCTCACAAACTCAGCTACGACGAGATGGTCGACGTCCCCCTCCCGCACCTGCTTGAGATCGCCTACGCCGACCTCCATCGCAACCAGGCCGAGTTCGCGCGCATCGCCAAAGAGGTCGATTCCGCAAAGACCCCGCAGGAGGTCCTCGCCCAGCTCGCCACCGTCCACCCTTCTCCTGATCAGCTCCTGGGCGCATTTCAAGCTCAGTTCTCCGGTCTGATCGCCTATATCAACGCCAACCACATCATCACCATTCCCTCCAAGGTCGAGCCCACCCTCGAAGAGACGCCGCCCTTCATGCGCGCCACCACCCAGGCCTCCATGGATCCGCCCGGCCCCTTTGAGACTCACTCCACCAAGGCCTACTTCAACGTCACCCTCCCTGAACACGACTGGACCCCGGCCCACATCGCCGAGCACATGGCCGCCTTCAACGTCGGGACCATCACCTCCACCGCCGTGCACGAGGCCTACCCCGGCCACTACGTCCAGTTCCTCTGGCAGGACCAGTTCCCCTCCAAAGTCCGCAAGCTCACCGGCGCCAGCACCAACATCGAAGGCTGGGCCCACTACTGCGAGCAGATGATGCTCGACGAAGGCTACCTCCCCGCCGGCGTCACCGCCGGCTCTCGCGAGGCCAAACTCCTCCGCCTCGGCCAGCTCCAGGACGCCCTCCTCCGCGACGCCCGCTTCGTCGTCTCCATCCGCCTCCACACCGACACGCCGCTGCCCACCGGCATCTCCGCAAACACTGGCCCGGACAGCAAGAGCACCTTCACCTTCGATCAGGCCGTCGACTTCTTCGTCCGCGAGGGCTACCAGTCCCACGCCATCGCCCTCATCGAAACCAAGCGCGGCACCTCCGACGCCACCTACCTCTACTACACCCTCGGCAAGCTCCAGATCCTCAAGCTCCGCGCCGATGTCAAGGCCAAACAGGGCAGCGCCTTCAACCTCCAGCAGTTCCACGACAGCTTCATGCGCGAAGGCCCCGCCCCCATCAAGGTCATCCGCAAAGACATGCTCGGAAATGACAGCCCCGTCCTTTAATGCCATTTGAAGATGGTAAAGTGGGAAGCATGAATGCCACTGCCGAAATAGATAAAGCCGGCCGGATCGTCGTCCCTAAAAAGATGCGCGACACGCTCCATCTCGTACCCGGAACCCGTCTGACGCTGCACCAGGAAGGACAGACGATCGTTCTGGAGACAGAGAGCAAACCCCGCGGTCTGTATATGAAACGTGGGACGCTGGTCTACGACGCGGGTCCCGTCCCACCCTCCGACGCAGCAGATTGGGTAGCCCGGGATCGCGAAGCGCGTCTCAAAGACCTCACGGCGGATACAGTCATACCGTGATCTTCGTAGACACCTCTGTCATCGTCGCCGCCTCGACCCCCTCGGACCACCGCCACGACGCATGTCTTGACGTGCTCGACCTTCCATCTCCGCGGGATGGAGCCTGCGCCGCACATACCTTGGCGGAGGTCTTCTCCGTCCTCTCCGGTCGCCCCCTCCCACTCCGCATGTCTCCTGCCGACGCACAGACCATCGTCCATCACACCGCCGCAAGACTTACCGTCATCTCACTTACACCGAAGGAATATCTCTCCGCCATCGCGAATCTGGCCAGGCTGGGCCACAGTGGAGCAATGATCTACGATGCCCTCCTGCTCGCGTGCGCTCGGAAAGCAGAGGCGGATCGTATCTACACGCTCAACCTCAAGCACTTCCGCCAGATCGCCCCTGACCTCGCCTCTCGCATCATCGAGCCCTAGCGTAGAACCTAGAAACAGGGCCCCCCTTTCATGGCTCGAAGACGCAGGCTTGCGCATGTCTCTCCCTCAACAATCCCGCTTACGCGGAAGTCGTAGTCTCAGCATCGTGAACGGTTGATACCATAAGGCGTACGCATCTCCATGGAGTGACACTCAGCCGTAATGACTCCCCAGAAAATCCGTAAAGCCGTCTTCCCCGCCGCAGGCATGGGCACTCGCTTCCTCCCCGCCACCAAAGCCACCCCCAAGGAGATGCTCGCCCTCGTCGACAAGCCCCTCATCCAGTACGGCGTTGAAGAGGCCGTAGCCGCCGGCTGTACTGAGATCATCATCGTTACCGGCCGCGGCAAATCCACCATGGAAGACCACTTCGACCGCTCCCCCGAGCTCGAAGCCTCGCTCGCCGCCAAGAACAAGACCGCCCTCCTTGAAGTCGCGCTCTCGGTCTCGAAGCTCGCCAAAATCTCCTACGTCCGCCAGCCCGAGCCCCTCGGCCTCGGCCACGCCGTCCTCATGGCCAAAGAACTCATCGGCAACGAGCCCTTCGCCGTCCTCCTCCCCGACGACATCGTCGACGCCACCATCCCCTGCATGAAGCAGATGGTGCAGGCCTTCGAGCAGACCGGCTCCTCCATCCTCGGCAGCGAGGTCGTCGAAGGCGCCGCCATCCAGAACTACGGCTGCCTCGACTGCACCCCCGACCCCAACAACCCGCGCCTCCTCGCCGTCAAGCACATGGTCGAAAAGCCCAAGCCCGAAGACGCCCCATCGCAGAACGCCATCATCGGCCGCTACATCCTCACCCCGCGCATCTTCTCGCTGCTGGAGCAGATCACCCCCGGCGCCGGCGGCGAGCTCCAG
>CAXTJC010000273.1:0-5204 GCA_964244225.1 uncultured Acidobacteriaceae bacterium | reverse complement strand
AGTCGAGGAACCCGCTTTCTTGTTGTCATTCCGAGCGAAGCCGAGGAACCTGCTTCTCTACCGGGAACACCCGCTCACCCCCACCGTCCGTCCAACCGCAAAAGCCTCGCACCGCCCGCACCTGCATCCAAAGAAATCAGGAGTCCCATCCATGAAGATCCTCGTCATCGGAGCCACCGGCAAAACCGGAGCCGCCGTCGTAGAGCAAGCCGTCGCCGCCGGTCATGACGTGACCGCCTTCGTCCACAACGCTTCCGCCTACACCCGCCAGGACGTCCGCATCGCCGAGGGCGACGCTCTCAATCCCACCCACGTCGCCGCCGCCCTCGCCGGACAGCAGGCCGTCATCAACACCCTCGGCGGCAAGACCCCCTTCAAGGACACCACCCTCGAAACCGACGCCGCCCGCATCCTCATCGCCGCCATGGACCAACACGCCGTGCGCCGCCTCCTCATCGTCTCCGCCCTCGGCGAAGGCGACAGCCGCGCCAACACCTCCTTCGTCTACGAGCACCTGCTCATGCCCACCTTCCTCCGCGGCGTCGTCAAAGACAAAGCCGGCATGGAAGCCGAGGTCTCAACCAGCACCCTCGACTGGACGATCGTCCGTGCCGCCCTCCTCACCGACGACGACCCCACCGGCTCCATCCGAACCTTCGACGCCGACGACGGCGACACCGCCCACAAGATCACCCGCGGCGACCTCGCCACCTTCCTCGTCAGCGAACTCCCCCGCGACACCTTCTCCCGCAAAGCCGTAACCGTCGCCAACGTCTAACCATATTCATTCCTAGTTGTCATTCTGAACGCAGCGAGCTTTAGTTTGTCATTCTGAGCACAACCTAGTTTGGTTTGTCATTCTGATCGCAGTGAGATTTGGTTTGTCATTCTGAGCGCAGCGAAGAATCCCCGCATTTGCCTTAACCACGGAGCGCAGCGACGTACACTCCAACCCCGACACCCGCCGGGAACAATCGTCCAACCACACTTCTCCGTTGTCATTCCGAGCGAAGTCGAGGAACCCGCTTCTCTACCCAGAACCCCAACACCCGCCAAGAACAATCGTCCAACCACACACTACCCACCGAAACACCATCCAGTAAGCTAATCCCATGTCCCTGGAGATCGTCCTAGCCCTCTTCGAGTACCTCGTCATGGTTCTCTCGATCTCCATCCATGACGCCGCCGAGGCCTGGACCGCCTCCCGTCTCGGCGATCCCACCGCCCGCATGCTCGGCCGCATCACCCTCAACCCGCTGCGTCACTACGATCTCTGGGGAACCGTCCTCTGGCCGCTCCTCTTCCTCTTCCGCAGCCCCCTCGTCATTGGCTGGGGCAAGGATGTCCCCGTCACCGACCGCAACCTGCGCCGCCCCGACCAGGTCAACCTTATCCATCTCTCCGGCCCCGCCGCGCAGATACTCACCGCCACCCTCTGCCTCGTCATCCTCGTCGTCCTCAAGCACCTCAGCCCCGCCGCCGCCGGCTCGCTCACCATCGTTCCGCTCTACGCCCTCCGCGCCCCCGTCATCCCGCCCAGCACCCTGCCGCCGCTCTTCCCCGTCATCCTTTTGCTCTATCTCGGCATCCTCGTCAACATCCTTCTCTTCGCCTTCAACCTGATGCCGCTCCCCACCCTCGACGGCGGTAAGATCCTCCGCTACTACCTCCCGTATAACGCCGCCCGCCTCTACGACCAGTACAGCTTCTACATCACTATCGGTTTCCTCTTTCTCGGCTTCCGCCTCATCTACCTCATCTTCACGCCCATACTCAGCCTTTACCAGGGCCTGCTCGCCTCGCTGTAGATCATCTTTTTCTAACTTGTCTGTCATTCTGAGCGCAGCGAAGAACCTGCTTCTCGCCTTTATCGACGGAACGTAGCGACGTACATCGTCTTTGTCTTTCTTCCACCCTAAAGAAGAAGCCCCACACACTCGTGGGGCCCCCTCGTCATCCTCTCGCAACAGCTTTTTTAGAACTTCACCAGAAACGCCGCCGTCATCCGGTTCTCGCTGTTCCGCAGATCCGGAGTGAATCCCGGCACCACCGATCCAGGTGCTCCAAACGTATTGCCGCCCGGAGGCGTCACACCGCCCGGCCCGCTGAAGTACGGCACATTCGCCGCGCGATGGTTGTACTCCAGCCGATACGTGAAGTACTGACTCGGCATCCAGTCCCCCGTCACCGACGCATCCCACGCCTTGTACGGATCGCCCGGGTTCTCCGTAAAATACGGCGTTCCGGAGGCCGCCGTCGCCCCGTTGATCGGCGGCAACAGAACCAGGTACCGGCCCGGGTTGGCAATCCCGCCGCCTCCCAGCGTCAGCGCATACTTGTCCCGGTCGAACCACAGCCGGTTATAGATCATGTAGCCGAGAAAGCTCTGCTTCGGCCCGCTCTTGCCATTGCCGAAGCAGCTCACGCCGCCGCCGGACTCGCAGCCAAGATCGCCCGTCACCGTGAACGCAGCCTTGCTGATAACGGACGTCGGCCGGTCGAAGTACTTGTACTCGATGCTGTCGTCCGTGTGGTACCGCGTTCGGCCCTTAGTGTTAAGCGCATCCTGCCCAACCGCATACTGATTGCCTAAAATCGAGAGCTTGCTGTTCGGCCGCCACAGGATCTGTCCGCCGATGCCCGGCCGGCTATTGAACCGCCCGTACGACTGCCAGCCGTTCACAAACCACGGCTCGATCTTCAGCTTCGCCGTCGGAAACCACTGCACGCGCACGCCGTTGAAGAACCAGGGTGTGTTCGACGACACATACGACGGCTGGTACGCCCAGTTGTCGAACTGGTAGTACGAGAACAGGCCGACATACGACATGAAGATGCCGGCATCCACGTTAACCCCATGCTGCACGTTGAAGTGGTAGCCGCCGTATGCCTCCGAAAGGTAACGATAGGCGTTATCCAGATTCCACTGCCCGCGCGCCGGGCTCGCATCGTTGCGCGGCGTCGTCTGCGAGTACAGCCCGAACTGCGTCAGCACACGCGCCCGAACGTTGTTGTAATGAAAGTCGCCGCCCACGCCGAACTGTGTGACCTGCACCTCGCTCGACCGGAAGACCTCACTCGACCCGCTGATGGTGTCATC
This sequence comes from uncultured Acidobacteriaceae bacterium, assembly GCA_964244225.1. Lineage (GTDB taxonomy): Bacteria > Acidobacteriota > Terriglobia > Terriglobales > Acidobacteriaceae > Edaphobacter. The sequence goes on along the minus strand of CAXTJC010000273.1, from coordinate 2,104 downwards.
CTTCGGGTGCCGGAAGTCATAGTTGTAGTTCACATCCGCGCGGACCTCGGGGCTGAAGAATCGGGTCGCATACGGCGTATCCTTCGTTCGCGCGTTGCCGTTTAGCCACGTAAAGTCGCCGAACGCAAACGGATCGGAGTGCGGGTTCTTCGGGTCCTTCGCATACTCCACCTCAGCCGGCGTCAGCGGCGTCATCTCGGAGGCCTCCTCCGCCGCCGGCGAAACCGGCGCTGACGCCTTCGCGGTCGTCGTAGCGGTTCCCGCAGCCGGCGTCACGGCAACGGAAGGGGCGGGAACGGAAGGGGCAGGGGCGGCCGTCGTTGCCGCTGCCTTTGCGGCGTTGGACTGCTTTAGCTCCATCAGCTGCCGCTGAATCTCCTCGAGCTGTGTCTGCAGCCGCTGGATCTTCTCATCCTGGGTCGTCGCGGAGTCCGCCGCCGCGGGCGTGGGGCTCTCCTGCGTCTGCGCCAGCCCCTTCGCCGGAAAGCTCAATCCCACACCCAGACCAAGGGCGGCCAGGCCCAGGCTCTTTAAGCATGGCAAAGCCGATAGTCCGGCCTCTCGTCGCGAGTTTGTGCTCGCTTTCTCTTCAGGGTTACGCCCTGTTCGCTTCGTGGGTCGCATACTTCTCCTGCCGTCCATACAGAGGTATGCCCTGGATTCCTCCTGGGCCTTCTGAACGGCATCAGCAACACTATGCTGTTCCCCCTAAAAGAACCGTAAAAGAAGATTGGAATGCTGAAGGATTTGTTCGTAGCAGGAAAGTGCCTACCCCTGCGGCACCGGAAACGGGTTCCGCTCGCGAAACTGCACCTGGTGCCAGTACGGGTACGCCAGATCCACCCGGCTCGCCGCGTCGAGCGCCGCCACCTGCGCCTCCGTCAGCGTCCATCCCGTCGACGCCAGATTCGCCCGCAGCTGACCCTCATTCCGCGCACCGATAATCAGCGTGGACACCGTCGGCCGCCGCAGTAGCCAGTTCAGCGCGATCTGCGGCACCGTCCTGCCCGTCTCCTCCGCCACCGCGTCGAGCGCATCGACCACCCGGTATAGATACTCGTCATCCGGCCGCGGCCCCGCATCGACCACCGACTGATTCTGCAGCCGGCTTCCCTCCGGCAGCGGCTGCCCCCGCCGAATCTTGCCCGTCAACCGCCCCCACCCCAGCGGCGACCACACCAGCGCCCCCACGCCCTGGTCCGCCGCCAGCGGCATCAGCTCCCACTCATAGTCCCGCCCGATCAGCGAGTAGTACACCTGGTGCCCCACATACCGCGACCACCCATACCGCTCACTCACGCTCAGCGACTTCATCAGCTGCCAGCCGGAGAAGTTCGACGCAGCGATGTACCGCACCTTGCCCTCGCGCACCATCGTGTCCAGCGTGTTCAGCGTCTCCTCAACCGGTGTCGTCGCGTCGAACGCATGCAGGTGGTACACATCCACGTAGTCCGTCCCCAGCCGCTTCAAGCTGCGCTCAAGCGACTGCATCAGGTGGTAGCGACTCGACCCCACATCGTTCGGCCCCGCGCCCAGCCGGAACGTCGCCTTCGTCGAAAGCAGAACATCCTCCCGCTTCAGGTGCGCCACCGCCCGCCCCAGCATCTCCTCGCTCCTTCCGCCCGAGTACACATCGGCCGTATCGAAGAAGTTGCACCCCACCTCCATGCAGATATCGATGAGCCCCCGCGCCTCCTCGTCACTCGTCTCGCCCCACGCCTTAAAGAACGCATCCCCGGCGCCAAACGTCCCCACACCGAAGCAAAGCTCCGGCACCTTCAACCCCGACCGGCCAAGCTGTCTATAGTTCATACCGCCTCAGATGACATCCGAACCCTCGCCGATGCGCAGCTCTCTGCTTTTCCCCGTCAAAACCGCCCCCAAAACCGCCGTCATGCCTCCATCGCCGTCATCTCGACCGGAGGCGCAGCCGCAGCGGAGAAACCCCTGTCTTTCTTCCCCTCATCCAGGACCGTCCTCCCCCCAAGAAGCCGTCATCTCGACCGAAGCGTAGCGGAGCGGAGAGACCCCTGTATTTCGCCGTTGCCGTTTCCCGTTTCACTTACACAAGCCACAAACGATATCCTCAACAAACCTGAACCCC
>CAXTJC010000272.1:0-5211 GCA_964244225.1 uncultured Acidobacteriaceae bacterium | reverse complement strand
GAATAGTAGAGAGCTCCCGAATCAACGCATCGGTCAACTGTGTGGGAGCCTCGTTCTGGCTGATGCTGGTCGCGGTGGTCATCGAAGTCGGATCTCTCTGGAGAGTGGAATGGTCGGTCATGACTGCAGGGAAGCAAGGTATTGATGAACGAACTGGATGGCAATTGATCCTTCTCCAACCGCGGACGCACATCGTTTGACAGAGTTGAAGCGGACATCGCCTGCAACGAAGATGCCGGGAACACTGGTCTCGAGCAGATATGGATCGCGCTCAAGCGGCCATGCCTTGGGATAGCGCACCTTCAGGTCAGGACCGGAGAGAATGAAGCCCTTGCCGTCCTTGACGATGTCGGGCGTGATCCAGTCCGTCTTGGGCGCCGCACCGATAAAGATAAAGAGAGAGTTTGTCTCGTGAGCCTGCTCGCCCTCTGGAGTACGCAGAACGATGCGCTCCAAATGCCCTGCGCCACAGGCCTTCACAACCTCGGTCCGCGTCATTACCTCAATCTTCGGATTGTTTTCGATCTGATCGATGAGGTAGCGGGACATGCTTTTCGTCAGGGAATCGCCGCGCACCAGCATGGAGACCTTTGCGGCATAGCGCGAGAAGTACATGGCGGCCTGACCAGCAGAGTTCGCGCCGCCGATGATGAAGACTTCCTCGTCCTTGCACGCGATCGCTTCGGTCTGCGCTGCGCCGTAGTAGATGCCCGCGCCGGTGAATAGGTCTGCACCTTCGATGTCGAGCTTGCAGTAGGACACGCCGGTGGCGATCAGACACACCAGGCAGCTGACCTCACGGCCATCGCTCATCTTCAGAAGATGGTACGGTCCCTCGCTGCGCAGCTCGCAGCAGCGCTGCGTCAGAAACTCGGCACCCAGCCGGCGCGCCTGCAGGTAAGAACGCTTGCCGAGCTCCTCGCCGCTGAGCCCCTCCGGAAAGCCGAGATAGTTCTCGATTCGTGAGCTGCTTCCAGCCTGCCCACCCGGCGCCTCCGCCTCGATGATGAGCGTCTTCAGACCTTCTGACGCGCCATAGACCCCAGCCGCGAGGCCTGCCGGGCCGGCACCGACAATCACCACGTCGTAGAACTCCTGCTCGGCCGTGGTCCGCATGCCAACCTTGTTGGCGAGCTCCGTAATAGTGGGCTGCACGAGCGAGCTGCCGTCGCTGAAGAGCACAATTGGAAGTTTGGAGTCGTCCAGCTGGCGTTCTTTTAGAGCGTCGAGCGCTCCCGGAGTGACCTCAGGGGTCAGCCACTGAAACGGTATCCGGTTGCGTGAGAGGAACTCGCGGACGAGAAAGTCACTGGCAGACCAGCGCAGGCCGACAACCCGCACGCCGTCGAAGGGGGCTTTGTAGCCCTCATGCCAGTCACCGAGAAGATCGTCGAGGACAGGATAGAGTTTCTCCTCAGGCGGATCCCACGGCTTGTTCAGGTAGTAGTGAATCTTCGCGGAGTTGATGGCCCGTATGGCAGCTTCGGTGTCGGCATACGCGGTAAGAAGGACCCGTTTTGCATCTGGGTAGAGCTCCATCGTGCGCTGCAGCAGCTCAACCCCGCTCATTCCAGGCATACGCTGGTCTGAAAGCAGCAGGGCAACAACGTCGCCGCGCTCTTTCAGCTGATGGCAGATATCGAGGGCGGCGACGCCCGAGGCGGCACGCAGGATGCGGTAGGTCTGCCCATAGCGCTGTCGCAGGTCCTGCACTACGGCCTCGAGCACGCTGATGTCGTCGTCGATTGCAAGCAGAATCGGTTTTGCCATGGATCTAAAACTCCGTCCCATCCAGAAAGCGACAGACCGCGTACCTATAGCAAATCTGATTCGTTCGAAAGGCGAACGGTTCAAGACGCTTGTGGGCCATTTGGGTCATCTTCTGGTATTCGGGTTATTTTCCTGGTGTCCGGGTGATTGACCGGTTGATTGAGTGAAGTGTATCGATTTGAAGCATAGAGGCGATAGCAGTCGCCATAACCGATATCGGCTGTGTGCAGACACAGACGCTGCCGGAGGAGTAGTTAGACCATGATTCGACTTATTCTTGCTGACGATCAATCGATCTTTCGCGCGGGCGCTGCCCGTGTTCTTGCCTTGGAAGATGATATTCGCCTGGTGGCGCAGTGTGATGATGCCCAGCGGCTGCGCGCCGCGGTCGATGCCCATAAGGGCTCTGTCATTCTCTTCTCCATGGGAATCTCTCTGGTTCTACCCGAACTTCTGGCTGTGATTGCCGCAGCCGGGAGCCGGGCCATCTTGATCCTCGAAAACAACGAGCAGGTGGACGATGCCTTGACCCCACTGCTGCACGGCATTGTGTATCGCAGCGTCACGGGCAGCGATCTGATCGAATGCGTCCGCAAGGTCAATCGCGGACAGCGCTCACTCCAGTCGGGCAATGTCACCGTCATGCAGGTTGCAGACAGCGTCGGCGCCCGGGTCCGTGACCGGCTTACGCCGAAAGAGATTCAGATCGTCGCATTGATCGTTCAGGGCTGCAAAAACAAGGACATCGCCACGCAGCTTGGAACCAAAGAGCAGGTTATCAAGAACTACCTGCGCGGCATCTATGACAAAACTGGGGTCTCCGACCGATTGGAACTAGCCCTCTTCACCATCCACCACAAGGTTTTGGCGGAGGCGGCAGCGAATGCAGGACGGCTGCTGCAGATGAAAAGCGCCTGACGATCAAGCAGGATAGTTAGAGCCCCATCTGCTGCTCGGTCCTCTCGTCTGTCAAAGTGGGGGCAAGACCAACCTTCTCCGCAACGCTTTTTGCCTGCGTAAACAGCAGCAGGTAGTCCGGACCGCCCGCCTTCGAGTCTGTTCCGCTCATGTTGAAGCCACCAAACGGATGCGCGCCGACCATGGCGCCGGTGCACTTTCGATTGAGATACAGATTCCCGACGTGGAACTCGCGCGACGCTCGTTCGAGGTTTTCACGAGACCGCGAGTAAACGGCACCGGTCAGACCGTACTCTGTCCCGTTCGCAATCTCAAGCGCATGATCGAAGCTGGTTGACCGCAAGACCGCCAGCACCGGGCCAAAGATCTCTTCCTGCGCGATGCGGGAGTCCGGTTGCACGTCGATAAAAACAGTCGGCTGAATGAAGTATCCGCCCTCTCCATCGGTCGCGGCGATACCTCCGCCGCAGAGCAGCCGCGCCTCGGTCCGGCCGATCCGCAGATACTCCTGCACACGATCAAAGGCGACCTGGTTGATTACGGGACCAAGCGCCGCGTTGGCCACCGGATCTCCGATCGCGATGGCCTCCACACGCTCGCGCAGGCGATCGCAGAAGACGTCGTAGATGGCCTCATCCACGACGACGCGCGAACAGGCCGAGCACTTCTGCCCGCTGAAGCCGAACGCGCTTGCGACGACTCCGTCAAGCGCCGTGTCCAGATCGCAATCAGAGTCGACAAGAATGGCGTCCTTGCCGCCCATCTCAAGGATGGTTCGCTTGATGAAGTGCTGGCCGGGCTGCGCACGCGCCGCTCGTTCGTGAATCTCCAGACCAACCTTCTTTGAACCGGTAAAGGCAATGAAGCGGGTCTGCGGGTGAGCGACCAGAGCGCTCCCGAAGCCGGGTCCGGCGCCATGGCAGAGATTGACCACTCCATCCGGCAGCCCCGCCTCCTCGAGCAGCAGCAGAAACCGCGCCGCGATCGTCGGCGCATCGATCGAAGGCTTGAGCACGACCGTGTTCCCGCAGACGATCGCCGCGGCCGTCATACCGGCCATGATGGCAAGGGGAAAGTTCCACGGCGGAATCACAGCGCCGACCCCGAGCGGGAGATAGCGAAACGCATTCTTTTCACCCGGAAGCTGGATCGGCGTAGTTGCGCTCTCCAAACGCATGGCTTCGCGCGCGTAGAACTCGAGGAAGTCGATCGTCTCGCCGACATCCGCGTCGGCCTCGGCCCAGTTCTTGCCAACCTCAAAGCTCAACCAGGCGCAGAGCTCAAACTTGCGCTCGGCAACGAGCTCCGCCGCGCGCAGCAGAACACCGACGCGATCTTCCATCGCCCATCGTCTCCAGAGCGCAAAGGCCTGCTGCGCGGCGGAGATCGCCTGTTCAACATGCTCCTCACTGGCCTCGGCATGGCGGCCAACGATCTGCAGCGGGCGAGCCGGATTTACCGAGACAATGGTCTTGCCGGATCGCACGCGCTTGCCACCGATCACCATGTCGTAGTCGTGGCCGAGCTGGCTTTCAACGTGCGCGAGCGCCGCCTGCATCCGGCGCTTGTTCTCCGGCTCCTTGAAGTCCAGAAAAGCTTCGTTTTTGAACGGCGGCAGTTGCGTAGCGGAGCGGGAAAGAGTTGAAGCTGTAGCCATAGTGGTTCAATTTTACGCGCGTGAATGCGAAGAGGCAGATCGGCTCTACGAGGTCTCGACGATCTTCTCGGTCTCGGCCGACATCTTGGCCGTCCGGTCCAGCTTGTCCCAGTTGAAAGGCTTGCCGTCGATGGCACGCTTAATCGTCTTAAGCAGAACCACGGAGAAGACCTGCCGATAGCTGAATCGCTGGATCCAGATATGCGACAGCAGCCATGCGTCGCCCTTGCTGGCGGGGTGCTTGCGTTCCAGCATGAACGCGAGCGAGGAGGCGGCAAAGTCGATGATCATGAAGGCGAGAAAGAACGTCAGCAGCTTGTACAGGCTTGCGGTCGAAGCGGTCTCCGGGTGGAAGTAGCGATCAATAAAGTAGTGCACAACCCCGGCAACGAACATGAGATCGATGAGCGGGGAGACCAAAGGGAGAAGGATCTGGAAGATGACGATGTTCGGCAAAGCAAACAGGCCCATGGCGCGACGATTGGTAATGGCACCGCGATGCTTGAAGACGGCCTGCAGGATCCCAAAAGACCAGCGAAAGCGCTGGCGCATCAGGCCGTCGGCATTGACCGGAGCCTCTGTAAACGCGAGTGCCTGATCTTCGTAGATGACCGAGTAGCCCTGCTCCAGCAGATTCATGGTGAGGTCAGCATCTTCGGCAACCGTGTTTGAGTGATAGCCGCCGCCGGCTCGCACGGCTGAGGTTCGCCAGGCGCCGATCGCACCCGGCACGACCATCACAACGTCGAAGAGATCCAACGCGCGTCGTTCGAAGTTCTGGCTGGTGATGTATTCGAGGGCCTGCCAGCGCGTCCACAGGTTCACGCGATTGCCGACCTTTGCGTTACCCGCGACCGCGCCGATGT
>CAXTJC010000271.1:0-5220 GCA_964244225.1 uncultured Acidobacteriaceae bacterium | reverse complement strand
GGCTTTGAAGCCAAGCGCCTTCTTGCCGACGCGCCGGCCAATGACTTTTTCAAGGCCGACAAAGGCACCGCCGCATATGAACAGAATGTTCGTGGTGTCGACTGCGGTGAACTCCTGGTGCGGGTGCTTGCGGCCGCCCTGCGGTGGAACGTTCGCTACCGTGCCTTCAAGAATCTTAAGCAGCGCCTGCTGCACGCCTTCGCCCGAGACATCGCGAGTAATCGAAGGGTTCTCATCCTTGCGTCCGATCTTATCGATCTCGTCGATGTAGATAATGCCGCTCTGCGCCCGGCTTACATCGCCATCCGCGGCCTGGAGCAGCTTCAGGATGATGTTCTCTACATCCTCGCCGACATAGCCTGCCTCGGTCAGCGTGGTTGCATCAACGATCGCAAACGGGACGTCGAGCATCTTGGCCAGAGTGTGTGCGAGAAGCGTCTTGCCGGAGCCGGTCGGCCCAACCAGCAGAATGTTCGACTTCGCGAGCTCTACATCGTTGCCGCGCGTCTTGTTCATCTGAATCCGCTTGTAATGGTTGTAGACCGCAACGGCAAGTTTCTTCTTGGTCTGCTCTTGGCCGATGACGTACTCATCGAGAAAGGCCTTGACCTCCTGCGGTTTTGGCAGGTGCGCCGGAGCAGTACCCGGCTGAGCTTCTGTGCGATCGTCCTCGAGAATTGAATTGCACACGGCGACACACTCGTCGCAGATATAGGCGCGCGGATAGTCGGACGGAGAGGAGATCAGCTTCGCAACCGAGTCCTGAGACTTGTGGCAGAACGAACAGCGGAGAGAATCGTCGGTACCGCGTGATGTCTTCATGGCGATGGCTGTACTCCAGAGAACACAAACTCAGGTGCGACATCCAGTTTACACCTCGAATATGCCGGCAGAGGTGCTGGGCGAAGTACAGGTATCGTGCCTCATCAATCAAAAGAAAAGAGGTCCGAGCGGCCGGACCTCCACCTTGTCAGTGGCAATTTCAGCTAAACGCGCGGCTTATCGATGATGTCGTCAATCAAGCCATAGTCCTTCGCCTGCGGCGCCGTCATGATGAAGTCGCGATCCGTATCGCGCTCAATCTGCTCAAGCGACTGCGCGGTGTGGGTTGCCATGATCTTATTCATCAGCTCGCGAATGCGCAGAATCTCACGGGCATGAATATCAATCTCAGTCGCCTGACCGCTGATTCCGCCGCCCATGATCAGTGGCTGATGGATCAGGATGCGCGCATTGGGAAGCGCGAATCGCTTGCCCTTCTTGCCGGCCATCAGAAGAAAGGCCCCCATGCTGGCCGCTTGACCGATGCAGAGCGTCTGCACATCGTTCTTGATGTACTGCATCGTGTCGTAAATCGCCATCCCGGCAGTGATCGAGCCTCCCGGCGAGTTGATGTACAGCTGAATATCTTTCTCCGGGTCTTCTCCGCTGAGGAAGAGCAGCTGCGCGATGATGACATTCGCTATGTTGTCATCGATCGGAGTTCCCAGAAAGATGATGTTGTCCCGGAGCAGACGGCTATAGATGTCGTAGGCGCGTTCGCCCCGGCTCGTCTGCTCAATCACCATCGGTACCAGTCCCATGGATCTCACTTCCTTCTCAGCATCTGCTGTGTTGTACGTTGTTGACTGGATACAGGAACTTCTCGCCTAAGACTCTTAGGACGCGAGCTTTTCAAAGAGGAGAGAGCCGGTTCGTTCGCGGCGCATCTGCTCACGAATACGATCCAGGCCGCCATCCTTCGAGAGTCGATCGCGCAAGGTCTCAAGCGGCTCGCGTGATTGAATGGAGAGCAGCAGAAGCTCGCGATCGAAGTCGTCGTCGCTGATCTCCACCTGCTCCTTTTCGGCGAGCTTATCGAGAATCATCGACGCCTTTACCTCGTTGATCGCCTGATCGCGTTGCGCCTCGCGCAGCCGGGCAAAATCCAGCTTCCGCATCTCATCGGCCTGCATGCCCTGCTGCGCCAGCGCCCGCAGACCACGATCCAGCCGGGCCTCGATCTGCTGCTGCACAAAGGCCTCGGGAACCGGAAACTGAAAGCGGGCGATCATCTGCTCGAGCATCTCGTCCTTGGCTCGGCCTTCGAGAGCCTCCTTCTTGCGCTGCGACGCCATCTCGCGAAGCTTTGACTCGAACTCCTCAAAGCTCTCATAGGATCCCAGCTGCTTGGCCAGCTCCGCGTCGCGCTCCGGCAAGGACTTGCGCTTGATCGCCTTCACGGTCACGTCATACGCGACAGTCTGACCGGCCAGCCGTGGCTCCCCAAACTCCTTCGGATACTCCACCTCAAAGCGAAGCTCCTGACCCGGATTCGCGCCCTTCAACGCCTCGTTGAAGGCAGGAAGCGTGTTCGCTCCGCCAACCTCAACCAGAACATCTTCGCCAACAATCGGCTCGGCAGGCTCGGCGTTCTGCGTTCCCTCTTCCCCCACCGTCTGCGCTAGGGACTTGACGTCGCCCTTAAACTCAATCTCAGCCCAGTCACCCTCGACGAGCGGCCTGGCCTCTTCCACTGTCTCAACGGTTGCGTAGCCATCCAGCACACGATCCAGTTCGGCCTTGTACTCCGCGTCACTCAGGGCGACATCCGGCCGCTTTACCGGGACATCCTCGTAGCCGCTGACCTCAAACTCAGGCCGGACCTCAAAGGTCGCCGTAAAACGCAGCGGCTGCCCATCCTGCAGCAGAAGGTTCGTCAGCTGTGGTTCGGAGATGGGCTGCAGCTTCTGTTCCTCAAGCGCCTGGCGAAATCGTTCTGTGACCAGGCTCTCCAGAACCTCCTGCCGCACCTCCTTATTAAACTTGGAGCGAACCAGGGTCTCCGGGACCTTTCCCGCGCGGAATCCGGGGATGCGCGCCAAAGTCTGATATCGCTTGATTACCTTACGAAAGCTCTTCGCCACCTCACTCGCATCCGCCTCGACGCTGATCTCCTTGGTCAGGGCAGGATTCATGGCCGGAGCGGCGCTGTGGACGTGATCGTGCGTGTGCGTGTGATCGTCCTGCTGTATCGCTGCTGCCTGCTCATCCGCTGCCGGCGCGGTAAGTTCCGTCGTGTCATTCACAGTCAAAATCATGCCTTCCGGGGAAGAGAAGTGCGCCTTCGCAACGTTCCGCGTGGTCGCCAAACCCCATCTCTCACTGTACGAGTCTTTCACCGGGAGGGTCAACCGACCGGCAGGCCGGTAATTGGCTACAAGGTTGGCCGCCCGCTGTCAGGGATGGCAAAGACCTCCATCCTGAGCCGCCACTGCAGACTCTGCCCGGGCTGGAGAATGTTGATTCCTTCGGCCTCGTCGGAGTTCCAGACATGGTTGAAGGGATCATCGTAGTTGGTCTGGAAATCGACCAGAATCCTGTTTTCTTTGGGAGACGAGTGCAGATGTATAGCGCGGATCTGCGGGGACATAGCCGTCATGCGCACACCCACACCGCTGCGCGTGTCGCGAATCTCCATCACGGGTCCGTTGTCGAGGAAGCCGGAGCGAAGATCGACAAACGTATCCTCAAGCTCCACGTCATGCAGGACCTTCCCTGCGCGATCCGTAAAGTCGAGAGGCGTTCCCGCGACAGCAGGAAGACGTCCCGTGGCTCGTCCGTTGAGCATCTCCTCATGGCCCTCCGCCGGCAGACGCAGCCGAACTCCGGTACGCGACCCGCTTGGCAGCAGAAGCTGCGGCCGCCAGCCAAGTCCAAACGGTACCGGCTCACTGCCTTCATTTCTCGCCACAAGCTTGAGTTCAAAGGCACGGCTGCTGAGAAGAGCTGTGACGGAGACGCTCGTATGGGAGGGCCATCTGCCGCCAAAGTCGCTTGCGGCGAAGCTACCCTGCACGGTTCCGCCATCCGGCATGATGTTGTGTTTGACCGAATCAGCCTCCATTTTGAGGAGCGATCCACCCTGGCTGAACGGGGTAGTGCCGTTGAGGCCTGTTGCTGGTAAGAGCAAGGAACGGCCTCGCCAGTTCGCCAGAACCTGAGCCGGCGTGTCGTCGCGCGAGCTTGGGATGAATCCCGCCCACGGCGCCTCAATCGGGGACCCCAGCCGCAGACTCTCAGAGCCGTTGGCGTCCGCCTGGGTTCCGGACATGAGCGTCACCGCATCCTCGAGCGACGGGGAAGCCAGCAGAGGAATAGGACCGCGGCCGGGCAGCGACAGCATGATTTGGAACACATTCAATCCCCGGCCCGGGAGCAGCGTGGCCGAGAGGAACTCCGGCGTGCTGCCTTCGGCAAGCAGCGTGCGCTGCATGACAACGGCCTCCTGTCCGCCGGGCATGGGCGGCAACTCCACCTGCGGCGTTCCCATTGACTTAAGCTCCGTCTTGAGCCGGCGAAATCGCCCGTGCAGATGTGCGACATACGCAACCGCAAACACAACCAGAGCCGTTACGGAAAGCAGTGCCATAACGGCCGTTTGATTGTCACGCGTCCACCTCCAGGCCCGCTGCCGCCGCCTCGCCAGGTTTCCTGCAAATAACTTTGCGTACATGCGGCTCAGTCTTGGATCTTCCATGGCTCACCATCCGGTCTGGTGGATTCTACGGTCTGAGCAGCTCTTTCTGCTGAGCGAAGGAGTAGAGGAACACTTTCAAGTGCGGAAATCCAACCCCATAGCAGGCAGGAGAATCACAGCTCTATCAACGATCTATGACGAGGTGAAGATGAACTCTAAAGGATATTGGTTGGCGTTTGCGATCGGTGTGGCCGCGGGAGCGTCTGTCGCCCTGCTCTATGCTCCACAAACAGGTTTGAAGACCCGTCGTCAGCTGCGGAACGGCATCGGAGACGCAGGAGATTACCTTGAAGATGCGGGAGACTACTTGAAGGCGCAGGCAGAGCGCCTGAGTAAAGAGACCGAGGCCGCAATCAAGCGCACTAAGGGCCAGGTCGAAGATGCGGTGGACGCTGTAGGCGACCTGGCAAGCTCAGCCATAAAACAGGCCAAGTCTTTGGTCTAAACCCTTCGACACATGAGAAAAGCCCCGGCAGTCTCGCCGGGGCTTTTCTTGTTAGGGGACCTACACCAGGGAAAGAGCCAATCCGCCAACTCGCTCGTCACCATCCGAGGAGATCGGACGGTAGAAGAGCTGGTTGTTGTCCAGATACACCTCAAGAAACGCCGGCCGCTGGCTGATCCCGCCGGCAATCAGCGCCTCTGATAGTGGATCTTCGACGTACCGCTGCAGGGCACGGCGAAGCGGCCGGGCGCCATAG